>JAKEHP010000579.1 GCA_022614955.1 Candidatus Methylomirabilota bacterium | reverse complement strand
TCAGGCGGATGACGCCGGTGGTGGTCTCCTCGGTCCCGGCGATGACGCCCGGCAGGAGGTCCCGCCGCTCGCTGTGGAGGACCCCGATGGTGTCGGCACCGTCGTCCATCGTGATCTGCGGTTTCACGGCGACGGCGCTCTGGATGTGGCGGTAATAGGTCGCCCGATCCTCCCCCTTGATGGCGAAGACCGGCACCCCGTGGTGCTTGACGAGGGAGGCGGCCGCGTCATCCTGGGTGGAGAGGGGGTTGCTGGCGCAGAGGGCCACGGTGGCCCCGCCGGCTTTCAGGGTCCGGACCAGGTTGGCTGTCTCCGTGGTGACGTGCAGGCAGGCGGAGATCCGGATCCCCTTCAGGGGCTTCTCCCGCCGGAAGCGCTCCTCGATCAGGCAGAGGACCGGCATCGCCGCTCTCGCCCACTCGATCCGGAGCGCCCCCTTCTCGGCCAGGTCCAGGTCCGTGATGTCGTAGTCCACCGGCTTCTCCAGAATTCGCTGCTCCGGGTCCGCCTAGGCGCCGCGCCGGCCAGCTTCTCTGCGCAGGAGCTCCGCCCGGTCCGTCCGCTCCCAGGTGAAGTCCGGCTCGCTGCGCCCGAAGTGGCCGTAGGCTGCCGTCTGCTTGTAGATGGGCCGCCGCAGGTCCAGGGCCTTGAGGATGCCGGCGGGGGTCAGCTCGAAGTGCTTCCGGGCCAGCTCGCAGAGCAGGTCGTCCGGGATCGCGCCCGTCCCCTTCGTGTCCACCATGACCGAGACCGGCTCGGGGACGCCGATGGCGTAGGCGAGCTGCACCTCCACCTTCGCCGCCAGGTCGGCCGCCACGATGTTCTTGGCGATGTAGCGGGCCATGTAGGAGGCGGACCGGTCCACCTTGGTGGGGTCCTTGCCGGAGTAGCAGCCGCCCCCGTGGCTCCCCACCCCGCCGTAGGTGTCCACGATGATCTTGCGGCCCGTCAAGCCCGTGTCCCCCATGGGCCCGCCGGTCACGAAGCGCCCCGTGGGGTTGATGTGGTAGACGACCCGCTCCTGATCCAGGAGGTCGGGCGGGATGACGGGGAGGATGACCTGCTCGATGACATCTTCCCGGATCTGCTTCAGCGTCACATCCGGGCTGTGCTGGGCCGCGATGACGACCGTGGTGACCTGCCTCGGCTTCCCGTCCACGTACTCCACCGTCACCTGGGATTTCCCGTCGGGGCGGAGGTACTCCAGGATGTTCTTCTTCCGGAGCTCGGCCAGCCGGCGGACCAGCTTGTGGGCCAGCATGATGGGCATGGGCATCAGCTCGGGGGTCTCCTTGGTGGCATACCCGAACATCAACCCCTGGTCCCCGGCGCCGTGGATGTCCACCCCGAGCGCGATGTCCGAGGACTGCTCGTGGATGGCGGTGACGACGGCGCAGGTTTCGTAATCGAACCCGTACTTGGCCCGGGTATAGCCCACGTCCCGGATGACCTCCCGGACGATGGCCGGGATGTCCACGTAGCACTTGGTGGTGATCTCGCCGGCTACGAAGGCTAACCCGGTCGTCACCAGCGTCTCGCAGGCGACGCGGCCGTAGGGATCCTGGGCAAAGATGGCGTCCAGGACCGCATCAGAAATTTGATCCGCGATCTTGTCCGGGTGCCCCTCGGTCACCGACTCCGAGGTGAAGTGGTAGCGCTTGGATGCCATCGGCCGGATCCTCCTCCTGTTCTCCGGGTCTCCCCTCGGTTCCCGCTGCTCTGCGACTGGCGAACTCTAGCACACAGTCCCGGGCGGTCAAGCAAAAGATGCCCGACCCGCCTCCCGCTTCCCCTCAGGCGGCCGCGCTGAAAAGCTCCGGGAGCCGCCGCGCCATCTCCCGCCGGAGGAGCCCCTCCACCTCCCGGGCGGTGCTGCACGCGGAGAGCTGGTGGATCACCTGAAGGGCCTCGCCCGTGGAGAGGGTCCGGATGATCCGCTTGACGAGGGGGATGGCCCCCGGGTTCATCGAGAGCTCGTCAATGCCCAGCGCCACCAGGACGGCGGTGTAGAGGGGGTCCCCCGCCATCTCCCCGCACATGGCCACCCAGATGCCGGCGTCGCGGGCGGCGGAGATGGTGTTTCGGATCAGGCGGAGGACCGCCGGGTGGAGCGGCTCGTACAAGTAGGCTACCTGCTCGTTGCCCCGGTCAATGGCCAGCGTGTATTGGATGAGGTCGTTGGTCCCCAGGCTCAGGAAGTCCGCCTCCCGGGCCAGCAGGTCGGCGATGACCGCCGCCGAGGGGGTCTCGATCATCACCCCCACTTCCAGCCGGGGGTCGAAGGGGACGCCGGCGGCTTCGAGCTCCCCCTTCACTGCCTCCAGGTGCGCCCGCGCCTCGCGCAGCTCCCCCACCCCCGAGACCAGGGGGAACATCACCCTGAGGCTCCCGTGGACGCTGGCCCGCAGGATCGCCCGGAGCTGGGTCCGGAAGAGGTCCGGTCGCCGGAGGCAGAGACGGATAGCCCGGAGCCTGGGGGCAGCCCGGCTGTCGGGCTCCGCTGCGGCCACCGGGGCCACCTCCCCCCCCAGGTCAAGCGTCCGGATGGTGACCGGGTTCGGAGCCATGGCCTCGGCCACCGTCCGGTAGGCGGCGAAGTGCTCCTCCTCCGTCGGGGGCGTCGTCCGGTTCGCGTACAGGAACTCGGTCCGGTACAGCCCCACCCCCTCGGCGCCGTGCAGCCGAGCGGCGGCCGCCTCCCCGGGGAACTCGATGTTGGCCGTCACCCTCACCCGGTAGCCGTCGGCGGTCTCGGCGGGCAGCGCGCCCAGGACGTGGAGCTGGCGCGTGAACTGCTCGTAGGCCTCCTTGCGGGCCTGGTAGCTGGCCAGCACCTCTTGGTCGGGGTTCACCAGGACCGCCCCCGTGATCCCGTCCAGGATCAGGAGATCGTGCTCCCGTACCTGGCTGGTGATTCCCGGGAGGCCGACCACGGCCGGAATCTCCAGGGAGCGGGCCAGGATGGCGGTGTGGGAGGTCCGGCCGCCCACCTCGGTGACGAACCCCTGGACGCGGCGCCGGTCGAGCTGGGCCGTTTCGGAGGGCGCCAGGGTGTGGGCGACAATGATGGTATCCGGGGAAAGGGCGTCCAGGCGGGGCACCTCGGCGCCCAGGAGGCTCTGGAGCAGCCGCTCCGCCACGTCATCCACGTCCGTCCGCCGCCCCTGGAGGTATCCGTCCTCCAGGCGGGCGAGTGCGTCGGCGTAGCGGCGAGCCACCTCCTGGAGGGCCGCCTCGGCGTTCAGCCCCACCGCGGCGATCCGCTCCTGGATCTCGGCCAGGAATTGTGCGTCGGCCAGGATGGCCAGGTGGGAATCAAAGATCGAAGCGTAGTGGGGGCCCAGGGCCTCCGCGGCGCGGGTCCGGATCTCCTCCATCTGCCGGCGGGCACGGGCGGCCGCCTCCCGCAGGCGGCCCTGCTCCAGCGGGACCTCAGCCGCCGCCACGGTCCGCCGGGTGACCCGGAGCTCCCGCCGGGGCAGGAGGACCGCCTTCCCGATGGCGATGCCCGGAGCAACCCCGATGCCCGTCAACTCGGACCCGGCCACAGTCACTCCCGCGTGCCATCGAAGCGTTGCAGGACTTCGGCCCAGCGCCCCTGGGCTTCGAGGATGAGGCGGACCACCTCCCGCACGGCCCCCCGGCCACCCGAGGCCGCGGTCACGTAGTGGGCAGCGGCCCGCACCTCCAGAGCGGCGTCCGCCACGGCGACGGCGAGCCCGACGCGCCGGAGGAGCGGCAGGTCCACCAGATCATCCCCGATGAAGGCGGCGGCGGCGTCCGTCAGACCGTGCCGCCGCACGAGCTGCTGGTAGGCGGCCACCTTGTCCCGGGTGCCCTGGTGCACCTCGGCCAGTCCCAGCTCCGCCGCCCGGCGGGCCACGGCCCCCGAGGTCCGCCCCGAGATGAGGGCCATCCGGAGACCGGCCCGCAGCCCGGCCGTGATGGCAAAGCCGTCCTGGACGTGGAAGGTCTTCCACTCCTGGCCGTCCGGACCGCACACGATGGTGCCGTCCGTGAGGACCCCGTCCACATCCATGACCAGGAGGCGGATGCTGCGGGCGCGGCGGCGCACGCTCGAGGGCATCCGGAGCGCCGCCGGGCGGCCCGCAGGGCGGCCGGAGGCCGGACCGACGCGGGGGGACCTGGATCGGCGGCTGGTCGCGCGCGCCATGGCCTACACCACCCCTGCCTTCAGGAGGTCATGCAGGTGCAGCACCCCCTCCGGCCGGCCTGCCTCC
This sequence comes from Candidatus Methylomirabilota bacterium, assembly GCA_022614955.1. Lineage (GTDB taxonomy): Bacteria > Methylomirabilota > Methylomirabilia > Methylomirabilales > JACPAU01 > JACPAU01. Next base: position 2,086 of record JAKEHP010000579.1, on the reverse strand, counting down.
CCCACGACGATGAGAGCGGTGATGCTATGCTGCTCCATCACCTGGACGGCCCGGGCCGCCAGCTCGTCCCGGGGGATCGTCTTGGGGTGGCGGGTCATGCAGTCCGCCACCCGGCGGGTCAGGAGGTCGGGAAACTTCTGGAGGGCTCGGCGCAGATCCCCATCGGTCACGATGCCGCGGAGAAGTCCAGCCGCATCCACGACCGCCGTCACTCCCAGCCGCTTGCCGCTAATCTCCAGGATCGCCTCCCGCATCGTGGCTTCCTCCCGGACGAGCGGCAGCGCGTCGCCCGTGTGCATCAGGTCCCGGACCCGGAGGAGCAGCCGCCGTCCGAGGCTCCCGGCGGGGTGCAGGAGGGCAAAGTCCTCTTCCTGAAAGCCCCGCTGCTCCAGGAGGGCCACCGCGAGGGCATCCCCCATGGCGAGCGCCGCCGTCGTGCTGGCCGTCGGGGCCGGGTTCAGCGGGCAGGCTTCTTCCTTGACGCTCACGTCCAGGGCTACGTCGCTCTCCCGCGCGAGCGTGGACTGGAGGTTCCCGACCAGGGAGATCAGGGGGACCCCGAAGCGCTTGATGTGGGGAAGGATGGAGACCAGCTCCTCTGTCTCCCCGCTGTTGCTGATGGCCACCACCACGTCCCCCCGGACGACCATCCCCAGGTCTCCGTGGACCCCCTCGGCCGGGTGCAGGAAGAGGGCCGGCGTGCCGGTGCTGGAGAAGGTCGCCGCGATCTTCTGGGCGATGTAGCCCGACTTCCCCATCCCAGTCACGACCACGCGCCCCCGGCAGGCGTGGAGGAGCTCCACCGCCCGGGCGAACCGCCCGTCCAGCCGATCCGCCAGGGCGGCGACCGCCTCCCCCTCGATCCGGAGGACCCGGGCGGCCACGGCCTGCAGGCGCAGAGCGTCCATCTTCCCCTCCCCCTCACACCTTCCGCAGGACATCGCGGAAGTACTCCACCGTCCGCGCCAGGCCGATCTCCAGAGGGACGCGCGGCTCCCACCCCAGGTGCTGCCGGGCCAGCGCGCCCCCGTCCACTGGACGGAGGAACCGCTTCACGCTAGCCGGGCGGACCCGGGGATCGCCAGCGGGCTGGCCCCCTACGCCGGCGACCGCGGCCCCCGACAGCGCCAGGCGAGGTCGAGCGCGAACAGCTCCCGCGCCCACCGGGGCGCCCCCCGCCCCACCCGAATGCCCCGGCGGCCGCCGCCCATAAAGTGGCCGCCCAGCGCATGGACCTCGACCCGGGCGAAGCCCGCCTCGAGCAGCCGGCGCAGGCGCCCGGGGGAGAACCGGTGCAGGTGGGTCTCGTCCGTCTCGTACTCCCGCCCCCACAGGAAACGCCACCGGTTCCGTAGCCGGAACGCGTTGGGCGTCGAGCCCACAAACCAGCCATCGGGCACGAGGACCCGCGCCACCTCCGTCAGGAAAGTGGCGGGGTGGATGAGATGCTCCAGGACCTCCCCGGCCACGACCACGTCGAACGCCTTGGACGCGAAGGGCAGGGGATCGTTGAGGTCGGCGCAGACCGTCGGGATGCCGAGCCCGCGGCCCGCCTCGCCCAGGGCGGTCAAGTCAATGTCCACCCCCACCAACCGGTTGCCTCCCCGGTACGCCGTCGTGAGGGTCCCGTCGCGGCACCCCAGGTCCAAGACCCCCGCCCCCGACCCGACCCATTCCCGGAACAGGTCGGGGCGCCACTCCCCGCCATAGACGTACCCGTAACGGCCTCCCCGGACATGATGGGCCTCGTATCGCGCCCGCCACCTCGCACTACGCACAGCGCCGTCCTGTCGGGTCGTACATCACCGGTGCCCCATCCCGGGTCCGCATCGGCGGGGTTGCCTCAGCGTCCATCCCCCCCTCACGCCTGCCGCAGGACGTCGCGGAAGTACTCCACCGTCCGGGCCAGGCCGATCTCGAGCGGGACGCGCGGCTCCCAGCCCAGGTGCTGGCGGGCCAGGGTGATGTCGGGGCGTCGCTGGGCCGGGTCATCGGTCGGGAGCGGCTTGAAGGTGAGGCCGGACCGGGAGCCGGTCATGGCGATGATCCGCTCGGCCAGCTCGAGGATCGTGAATTCCCCCGGGTT
>JAKEHP010000578.1 GCA_022614955.1 Candidatus Methylomirabilota bacterium | reverse complement strand
GGAGTCGTGGCGGGGGCGGGAGGATCCACGGATCGTGGGCGATCCCCGGAGCGGCGCCCCCCGGCGGGCACGGATCAGGTGGAGCGGAGCGCAGCCTGTTCCGTGAGGCGCGGCGTGGGGAGGCCGGGGGGCCTCGCCCTGCCGCCCCCTGGCGAGGCCCCGGACCCCCGGCCCGGGGGCGAGGTCCGCCCAGGAGCTCGTCCCCGCCGCTGCCGCGCCCACCGCCGGCGGGCGCCGCGGAGGAGCCGGATGAACCGGCAGCAGGGAAGCCCGGCCGCGACGGGGCAAGAGCCTCGGGCCAGGATCGAATGGCTTGCGGCGACCTTTCGGGTATAGTAGAGTCTAAAAAGCCCGCACCGATTCGCCCCTCGAGGGGCAGAGGGAGGAACCCCCGGTGGCAGTGAAACGGATCCAGGCGGATGAAGGCCTCTCCCAGTTCCTCGGGACGCTTGACCTCGCGCGCGATCAATACGTCATCGAAGCGGGGGGGAAACCGATCGCCGGCCTGGTGCCTCCGTGGGAACTCGAGAGCCCGGACGAGAGCCGCCAGGCCCTCCTCAGGATGCTGGAAGAGGTGTGGGCGAGAACCCGAGACGTCCCGGAAGGGGTGGTCGAGCGGGACGTGGAAGACGCCGTCCAGGCGGTTCGGACCCGAAGACGCCGGCCGGCGTGATCCGGGCGGTGCTTGACGCCAACGTCATCGTGAGCGGCGTCATCCGCCAGGCGGGACCACCGGGGCAGCTCCTGAAAGGTGCGCTGGAGGCGGGGAAGTTCACGCTGGTGACTTCCCCGTCTTTGTTGCGGGAAGTGGCCGAGGCCTTGTGGGAGGAGAGGATCCGGAAATACCACCGGTGGGATCAGGGACAGCTCCTCGCCTTTGTCGTCCGCCTCCACCGTCACAGCCAGGTCACCCCAGGGCGGCTCCAGGTCCGGGTGATCGCCGATGATCCCGATGACAACGCCGTGCTGGCCTGTGCGAAAGAGGGCGACGCCGCCTACATCGTCACCGGCGATGGACACCTCTTGAGCCTCGGGGCGTACGAGGGAATCACCATCGTCACGCCGGTTCAGTTCCTGCGGGCGCTCGCCGAACACCGAGGCTAACCGCCAGTCGGCGCCCCTCCTCGGCCCCCCGAGGAGTGCGTCATGCCCACCGCGAGCCCTCCCCTTCCTTTCTGCCGACCTCCCGACGAAGCCGCATCGAGTGGCCCGGGCTACGCGCCGCGGCCCTCCGGCGCCCGCCGGCTGCGGCGCGCGCGGTAGGCGGTCCAGACCGCACGGGCATCGTGCACATCACTCTTGTTGCCACCGATAAAGGGTTTGACCGCCTTGCCCGGCAAGAGCTTGACCTCATGTCCCAGGCCTGGCAGCTGGCGTGCCCAGTGCTGCGCACCCCCGCAAGCTTCCATGCCAATC
>JAKEHP010000577.1 GCA_022614955.1 Candidatus Methylomirabilota bacterium | reverse complement strand
GGCGGCCAATCCGGCCGGCTGCGGATCAGGTATCTTCCCGTCCGGGCCGAGGTCCAGAGCGGCGAGGTGGTCATCACCTCGGGTCTCGGGGGCGTATATCCCAAAGGGATCCTGGTCGGGAAGGTGCTGGCGGTCGATGGGCGGCGCGGGGCCCTGTTTCAGGAGGCCACCGTCGAATCCAGCGTTGAATTCTCTCAGTTAGAGGAGGTCCTGGTGATCACCGGCCAGGGTTCGCGTCCTGTCCAGTCTCAACGGAGGGAGGAATGATCTGGCTCGCCGGCGGGCTTCTGGCCGTGGTGGTTCTCCAGACGACCATTGCCCCGTGGGTGCAACTCGGTCAGGTTCGGCCGGATCTCTTCCTCCTCTTGCTCTACCTGGGGAGCTTCAAGATGAATCCCACGCAGGCCTGCCTGATGGGTTGCCTGCTGGGCCTGTATGAGGATGCCCTCTCCGGCGCCCCGTTAGGACTGAACGCCTTTACCCTGAGCCTCCTGGGTCACGCCCTGGTGCGGGTGCGAGAGGAAGTGGACCAGAACCGCCTGGTCCCTCACCTGGTTCTCCTCTTTCTCACCGGCCTCAGTGCGGGCCTGATGACGTCGGGGATTCTGGCCTTCTTCGGGATGGGGCGGGATTTCGGGGAGTCCCTTCTCTGGATTATCTTGCCCGGGGCAGCGTATACGGCGGCCGTCGGGGGACTCCTCGTATTCGGGAGCCGGCTGCGCCGGATCGTGCAGGTGACGCTGTGAGCCGACCGTGGTTCTCCCCTACCCCGGTGATCCAGGGACGGATTCATCGGACAACCCTCCTGGTCACGGTCGCTCTCCTCCTGCTGCTGATGCGATTCTGGTACCTCCAGATCCTGGAGGGGCGCTATTACGCCACCCTCTCCATCCACAACCGTCTCCGCCTCCGTTTGGTGGAGGCCCCCCGGGGTTTCATTCTTGATCGGTCTGGGGCGGTCATTGTGGAGAACCGTCCCTCATTCAGTGTGTATGTGACCCCCGCTGACATCCCGGACGTTGACGAGGCTGCTCGGGCCATCGGAGCCGTGTTGCGGCAGGCCCCAGAGGAGATCGCCGCGAGGATTCGTGCGGGTCAGGCTCGCCCCGCCTACCCGGTCCTGGTGGCCCGGGAGGTGAGCGAGCCGACCATGGTGGCGATCGAGGAACGGAAGATGAATCTGCCGGGCGTGAGTGTGCGGGTCCAACCGACGCGGGCCTACCTCGACGGCGATGTGGCCGCCCACCTCCTGGGATATGTGAGCGAGGTGACCCAGGAGCAACTTTACCGGGACGAGTACCGGGATTTCCAGTCCGGCGAGACCGTGGGCCAGACGGGTGTGGAACGGCTCTTCGATGCCTTTGTGCGGGGGATCAACGGCCGGGAAGAGATCGAGGTGGATGCACGCGGGCGATTGGTTCGATTCCTCGATCGACTCGAGCCGCAATCCGGGTTCAATCTGGTGCTGACGCTGGACGCCAAACTGCAACATGCCGCGGAGAAGGCGTTTGCGGGGAAGCGAGGGGCCGTCGTCGCCATGCATCCGCAGACCGGGGAGATCCTGGCGTGGGTCAGTCGGCCCTCGTATGATCCGAATCTCTTCGCCCAGCGCTTGAGCCGCGAGTCGTGGGAGAAGCTGATTACCGATCCGACGCATCCGCTCCAGAATCGTCCCCTGCAGGCGCAGTACGCCCCCGGGTCGATTCTGAAGCTGGTGGTGATGGCCGCGGGACTCGACACCGGGGCGCTGACACCGGAGACGACCTTCACGTGTCCCGGCTACTTCACATTGGGCGCGGTGACCTTCGACGATTGGGAGAAGGGGGGGCACGGCCGGCAGGATCTCATGCAGGCGGTGGCCCACTCCTGTAACGTCTACTTCTACCAGGCGGCGTTGAAGACGGGGATCGATGCGATCGCCCGGGTCGCCCGGGAGTTCGGCCTGGGCCAGAAGACGGGGATTGCCGCCGTCGGGGACGAAGCGGCCGGACTGGTTCCGACGCCCGCCTGGAAACGGAGCGTCCTGGGGGAATCGTGGTATCCGGGGGACACCGTCATCACCGGGATAGGGCAGGGGATGATCCTGGTCACGCCGCTCCAGATCGTAACGATGGTGGCGGCCATCGCGAACGGGGGCACCCTCCACCGACCCTGGATGGTGAAGCGGGTGGAGTCGTGGGGGGGAGAGGTGGTTGCGGCGTATGGCCCAGAGCCGGTTCGGAGGGTGAACCTGAGCCCGCAGGTCCTGGAGTTGCTCCGCCAGGGGATGCTCGGGGTGGTGGAGGACGGGACCGGAAAGGCGGCCCGCGTGCGCGGGGTCCAGGTGGCGGGCAAAACTGGAACGGCACAAGTGGTCAGGAAGGAGGCACGCATCTCCGGCCAGACCAAGGACCACGGATGGTTCGTGGCCTTTGCCCCCTATACGGATCCGGAGATCGCGATTGTCGTCATCGCTGAGAACGCCGGCTTTGGCGGCGTGGTCGCGGCACCAGTGGCGCGGGCGGTCCTGGAGGCTGCTCTTGCCCCTCCCCAGGGGCGGGAGACGGTGGCGCAGGGGCCCGGGGCGCGGGAGTAGCTCGAGGACAG
>JAKEHP010000576.1 GCA_022614955.1 Candidatus Methylomirabilota bacterium | reverse complement strand
GCCTGCCCGGGCTCTCATGGTTGAAGTACAATGTCCGGAGAAAAAGAGCGGTCGGTCCAATGTTTAGGACGGGACACTAACTTGAATCCTTTGCCCGGAAAAGGGATTGAATGACTTCTGGGTGACGCGCCTCTGGCGGGCGTAGAAATCCTCGTTGGGGAGGTACGGGGTGTTCTCGGCGCCGAAGAAGCCGGTGCCGCCGCCGGGGGTATTATCGACGCTGCCGAAGAAGCCCCCTCCGCCGCCGCCGGAGAGATTGAAGAGGCGTTCAGCGTACTGGGCTTGGCGGTTGCCGGCTTCTATCTCTTCGAGGAGGCGGCGGTAGCCGAGGCCAAGGGAGCCGAGGGCGCCGAGGGAGATGTCGGGCGGGCCGCCGAGACCGGAGATGTTGAGGAGGTTGGTGCCGAAGGACTGGGCCTGGGGCAGCAGGGCGTCCCGGCGCTGTTGGGCGTAGTTCGTGAGGAAGCGGGCCTCCTCGCCGGCTACGCCGGTGCCGCCGCCGCCGAAGCCGCGGGCGGCTTGGGCGGTGCGGATGGCGTCCTGGAAGGTAGACTGGGCGCCGCCGAAGGGGTCTTGGAAGGTGGAGGTGATGTGCTGGCTGGCGGCCGCGAGTTCGGGAGAGGCGTTGAGGATGGCCTGGCGCGACGAGGGCCCGAGTTGGTTGAGTAGGTCTTGCTGTTGCTGGACGAACTTGGGACGGGAGGTGAAGAGAGATTCAAGAAAGCTCGCGGTATCTCCGGTGAATCCGCCGCCGGGAGTGGGGGCGCCGGCAGTGGTGCGCTGGCGCTGGAGGCGAAGGATTTGTTCGCGGATTTGGCGGGAGGTGGAGCCGGTGATGGGGGTATCGGCGGTGATGCCGCCACCTCCGGCGGCTTCGATGCGGCGTTGGCCAATGCGGGAAGAACCGAAGATAGGCATAAGTTAGAGTCCGTTGACGAGTCGGGGCCCGTAGATCAATGCGCGCTTGCGAACCGAAGGGCCGGTGGAGCCGGAATTGTCGCCTTCCAGCCACATGCCGTAGATCATGGAGGAGGGACCGGAGGCTTGAAAGAAAGCGCCGACGGTGCCGAGAATGGCGGCGCCGGGGGTGGAGGGAACCAAAAAGTCGGCCTTTGCCGGGGGGTTGTTGTTTTGGGCGGAGGCCTTGGAGGCGGCAGAGGAGTAGAGCGCCCAGCCGATGCCCATGGTGGCGACGGGTCCGTAGGCGCCGGAGGCGGTGTCAGATTGAAGGAAGCCGAGGGCGTTGAGAGAAGCGCCGGACGCGCCGGGTAGAGTGAATTCGGAGGGACCGGAGGGGACGACGAGGCAACCCCAGGCGCAGAGGGTGCTGGCGCCGTTGCGGAGGGGGATTTCGAAACGGTCGGGACCCGCGGCCAGCCAGATGTTCCAGGGGGCGGCGAAGACGCGGAAGATGGGGTCGGCGGCGGTGGGGTCGAACCAGAAGGGGGAGAGGGAGGGATTGGGGGTGGCGGTTTGGGCGGCTGCGAAGTAGACCCCGCCGCCGGAGACGTCGGAGCCAACGAGGCCGGTGAGGGTGGCGGATTCGATCAGGGTGTGGAGCGTGGTGCTCGTGACCGTGGTCGTGACGGTGATTGTGGTGCCGCGGAGAAGGGAGGCCATGATTAGGCGGGAAAGGTAT
>JAKEHP010000575.1 GCA_022614955.1 Candidatus Methylomirabilota bacterium | reverse complement strand
TCGACCAGACCTTCCTCGTCGGGATCGCCATGGCGCTCGGCCTCGGCCTGGCCTTCTTCTTCAAGCGCAGCCGGCTCGGTGTCCAGACCCGAGCCGTCGTCGACGACCCCAACCTCACCGAGCTCAACGGCCTCGACTCCGGGCGCATCACCACCTTCAGCTGGATGCTGGGCTGCTCCTTCGCCTCCCTGGCCGGCGTGCTCCTCGCCCCCCTGCTCGGGGTTGACGCCGTGCTCCTGACCCTGCTGGCCATCCAGGTCTTCGGAGCGGCGGTCATCGGCCGCCTGACCAGCCTCCCTCTCACCTACCTGGGGGCCATGCTCATCGGCATCGGCCAGGGGGTGGCCACCAAGCTGGTGGCGGGCAACCTCACCCTGGCCGGGGTTCCCACCAGCCTGCCCTTCCTCATCCTCTTCGCCGTGCTGGTGCTCTCGCCCAAGGGCCGCTTCGTCGAGGTGGTGCGCAGTGCTCCCGTCCGGACGGGGCGGCGCTCCCGGGCCGGCACCCGCCGCTTCCCGCTGCCCGTGCTGGCCGCCCTGACCGCGGTGGCGGTCGTGATCCCGGCCAGCCTCAACGGGTCGCAGCTGCTGACCGCCACCTCCACCCTCGGCTTCGTGCTGGTCTTCGCCAGCCTCTCCCTGCTGGTCGGCCTCTCCCGCCAGGTCTCCCTCTGCCACGCCGTCTTCGTGGTCTTCGGGGCCACGACCCTCTCGCACCTGCAGGGCGCCGGAGTGCCGTACGTTCCCGCCCTGCTGCTGGCCGGGCTCATCCTCGTCCCCGTGGGGGCGCTGCTGGCCATCCCCGCCATCCGGCTGTCGGGGCTGTTCCTCGCCCTGGCCACCTTCGGCTTCGGCATCCTGGCCCAGTTCCTGCTCTACAACCCGTCGTTCACGTTTGGGACGGGTGGTTTCGTGCGGCTCACCCGGCCTGAGCTGTTCGGGGTCTCCCTGGCCAGCGACAAGGGCTTCTACTACTTCGTCCTCGTCGTGGTCGTCCTCGGGGTGGCGGCCGTCGAGGCGGTGCGGGTGACGCGCCTCGGCCGGGTCCTGCGGGCCCTGGCCGACTCGCCCACCGCCACCGAGAGCCTGGGCGTGAACCCCACGGCCTCCCGGGTGCTGGTCTTCTGCGTCGGCGCCTTCCTCGCCGCTATTGCCGGCGGCCTCCTCGGCACCCTCACGGCGTTCGTGAACACCTCCAGCTTCACGTTCTTCCAGTCGCTGGTGTGGGTGACCGTGCTGGTGACGGCCGGGGCCTCCACCCTGGGCGGGTCGGTGCTCGCCGCCGTCCTCCTCGTGGCCGTGCCCGCCGTCTTCACGTCCCGAACGGTCATCGAGCTCCAGCCCGTGTTCTTCGGCGCCGCCGCCATCCTCCTGGCCCAGGCCCCCAACGGGCTGGTGGGCCTGTTCCGCAAGCCCGACTTCGCTGTCCTCGCC
>JAKEHP010000098.1 GCA_022614955.1 Candidatus Methylomirabilota bacterium | reverse complement strand
TGAACGGCTTCTGCAAGCGGGTCTTCCGGGAGCTCCCGATGGAGTTCGCCGTGGAGGCGCAGAAGCTGCTCAGCGTCAGCCTGGAGGGGAGCGTCGGGTAAGAGGTCTGATCTTGAGGGGCAGGACGCGGCCACGCTCAAGCTGGCCCGAGAATTGCTCGCCCGAGCGGCTCAAACGACGGTAGAAGGATGCCCGGTCACGGCGTGATGCGCCGGGTCCCGGGCGTTGCGAAACTGGCTTCGGGGCTTGCGGGTGGCGCCGCACGGCAGGGGTCCGGCAGGGAGAGGAGGGCAGCTCACCTTGGCCCAGAAGGGGAAAGACCTAGTCATCCGCGTCGGCGGCGAGAGTGGCGAGGGGGTCATCAGCACGGGGGAGCTGATCACCAAGGCCGCCGCCCAGGCCTCCCTCCATGTTTCGACGTTCCGGACCTTCCCGGCCGAGATCAAGGGCGGCCCGGCCATGTTCCAGGTCCGAATCTCGGATCTCCCCCTCCTTACCCACGGGGACTTCCTGGACGTGCTGATGGCCTTTAACCAGGAGGCCTTCGACCGCCACAACTCCGAGCTGAAGAAGGACGGGGTCCTGGTCTACGACGCCTCCGCCTTCACCCCCCCGGACGGGGACGGCTTCATCCGCTACGCCGTCCCCCTGACCGACCTGGCCAAGAAAGAGGTGGGGCGGGCCCAGAGCAAGAACATGGTGGCCCTGGGAGTCCTGGGGCACCTCTTCGAGCTTCCCTACAAGGCCCTGGAGGAGGCGATTGCCAAGCGCTTCCAGGCGAAGGGGCAGAAGATCGTCGAGTCCAACCTGAACGCCCTGAAGGTGGGGTATGACTATGTGACCCGCGAGGTCCAGAAGCGGGATCCGTTCAAGCTGCCGGAAGCCGTTCGCCATGAGCGGATGGTCATCGCTGGCAACCAGGCTATCACCCTGGGGGTGATGGCGGCGGGCTGCCGATTCGTGACCGGCTACCCCATCACGCCGGCGAGCGATATCCTGGAGGAGCTGGCCGAGGAGCTGCCCAAGTTCGGCGGCACGGCCATTCAAGCCGAGGACGAGATGGCTGCCCTCGCTGCCTGCATCGGGGCCTCCTTCGCCGGTCAGAAGGCGTTCACCTGTACCTCGGGACCGGGCTTCTCCCTCATGACCGAGCTGTACAACTTGGCCTCCATGGCGGAGCTGCCTCTGGTCATCGCCGACATCCAGCGGGCCGGCCCCTCCACCGGGATGCCGACGAAGGCGGAGCAATCGGACCTCTTCCACGCCCTCTTCAGCGGCCACGGCGAGGCGCCCCGGGTCGTCCTCGCCACGGCAAACGTGGCGGACTGCTTCTACCTGACGGTGCTGGCCTTTAACATCGCCGAGAAGTACCAGCTCCCGGTCATCCTCATGTCGGACCAGGCCCTCTCGAGCCGGGCGGAGGGGATCGAGCCCATTGACCTGAGCAAGCTGAAGCTGGAGAAGCGGCTGAACCCGACCCCCGAGCAGTTACAGGACTACAAGCGGTACGCCTTCAGCGAGACGGGGGTCTCCCCCATGGCCATCCCCGGGGAGTCGGGGCTGGGCGGAGTCTACTGCGCCCGGGGCATCGAGCACGACGAGTACGGCGTACCCAACTACGAACCCGCGACCCACCGGGAGATGACCCGGAAGCGGTTCCGGAAGCTAGAGGCGATGCTAAAGGACATGCCCCCGCCGCCCGTGTACGGGCCCGCCGACGCCGCGGTCGGCGTCATCGGGTGGGGCTCCACCGAAGGGGCCATCCGGGAGGCGTTGGGGAAGGCTGCCGAGAAGGGGATCAAGGTGGCTGCTCTGCAGCTGAGGGTCCTGAACCCCCTCCAGGACGAGCCCATCAGGGCCTTCCTGAAGGGGAAGAAGCGGATCGTCATTCCGGAGATGAACTACAACGGGCAGCTCGCCCACATCCTGCGGGCACGCTACCTGATTGACCCGATCCAACTGGACGTCTGCGAGGGACGGCCCATCAAGGTCGTGGAGATCCTCCAGGCAATCGAGGAGGCGGCGCATGGCCACTAGGTCCCACCAGGAGTTCGCGGCGGAGCTGAAGCCTACCTGGTGCCCGGGGTGCGGGGATTACGGGGTCCTCTCGTGCATGTTCAAGGCCATGGCGGAGCTGGACCTCGCGCCCGAGAACGTCGCCCTGATCACCGGCATCGGCTGCAGCAGTCGGGTGGCGGGGTTCGTCAACACCTACGGGTTCAACGCGGTCCACGGCCGCGCGCTGCCCATGGCTCTCGGGGTGAAGATGGCCAACCCGAACCTGACGGTCCTGGCGGCCGGCGGGGACGGGGACGGCTTCGCCATCGGGGGCGGCCACATCCCCCACATCGCCCGGAAGAACCTGGACATCACCTACATCGTCATGGACAACCAGAACTACGGGCTGACCAAGGGGCAGGCGTCGCCCACCTCCATGCTGAGTTATGAGGCCGGCACCACCCCGTACGGCACCATCGAGATGCCCCTGAACCCGATTGCGCTCGCCCTGACCTACGGGGCCACGTTCGTCGCCCGGGCCTACAGCAGCAACGTGAAGGAGACCACGGAGCTCATCGCGAAGGGGATCACGCATCCGGGGTTTGCCTTCCTGCAGATCCTCTCCCCATGCCCCGTCTTCAACAAGGTGGACACCTTCAAGGCCTTCTCCACCCGGATCCAGCCGATGCCGGAGGGATGGGACCCGGCCAATCGGCTCGCGGCCCTGACCCTCGCCCTGACGGAGGAAAAAGTCCACCTGGGAATCTTCTACCAGGTGCAGGCGCCCACCTACGAGGCCCGCTGGGCAGACCTGCGGGCGAAGTCGAAGGCGGAGGGGCACGCCAGCCTGGAGGCCCTCGTCCAGCGCTACCTGTAGCAGGGAGCGTGACGCCCTCACCCATGCCAGGGCCCGGCCGGGTGTTTCTTTCCCCCGTCCAGCAATGCAGCAACGTGCCTTGACCGGTGCTGCCACACCCGGAGTCCTGCGCCCCGCCGACGCGGCACCCCCACGAAGGAGGGATGGATCATGGCGGTACAGGTGGGACAGAAAGCCCCGGATTTCACCCTGGTGGATACCGGTCTCAAGCCCCGTTCCCTGAAGGACTTCCTGGGAAAAACGACCGTCCTGGCCTTTTACCCGGCCGCCTTCACCGGGGTCTGCACCAAGGAGATGTGCACCTTCCGGGACAGTCTGAGCCAGCTCACCGGCAGCGGCGCCCAGGTCGTGGGCATCAGCGCTGACACCCCCTTCTCCAACAAGGCCTTCGCCGAGCAGAACAGCCTCACCTTCCCGGTCCTGAGCGACTACAGCCGGGAGGCGATCAAGGCCTTCGGCATCGCGTTCCCGGACCTGGCCGGGCTGAAGGGGCTCACGGTGGCCAAGCGGTCGGTCTTCGTTCTGGATAAGCAGGGGGTGGTCAAGTACGCCTGGGTTTCCGAGGATCCGAAGAAGGAGCCGGACTACGCCGGGGTCACCAAGGTGGCTCAGTCCCTGAAGTAGGCGGCCGCGGGGCGAAAAGGGAGGGAACGGGTGAGCAGCGTCGTCAAGAAGCGGCGCAAGAAGATCCGCAAGCACAAGTATAAGAAGCAGCGGAAGCGGATGCGCCACAAAAAGAAGTAGCGCCGCAGGGCGGCAGGGCCGCCCCACCGGCCTCGCCCGAACGTTCTCCCCGCCTCGACGGCGGCCCGGGGTCGCCCCCGCCAAGGTCTGGCGGACCGGCGCCCTCAGCGAAGACGATCACGTCGTGGTCCTCACAGGGCGGAGAGTCTAGCGCGTACGAGATCACACATGGGGTCCACGGTCACCGCGAACCCCGGGCTGCTTCATCGGCCCGGGTTTTCGTTGGCTGGGGGTGGAGGGGACGTGGTAAGGACCCGAGCGAGCCGCCTCACCGCCCTGGCGGTAGTGGGGATCGTCGCGGCACAGGTGGCCCTGGAGGTCCGCCCGGCCCCGGCCGCCCACATCCGCGTCCCGGCCAACGCCCTCCGGACCCCGGAGTACGGCTGGCTCGGCATCGGCATCCGGGACGTCGGGGAGGACCTCTCCTATGACCTCTCCGTAAAGTTCGGGGTCCTGGAGGGAAACGGGATCCAGGTGGCGGAGGCCCTCCCCGACGGCCCGGCCGAAAAGGTGGGGCTGAAATCGGGAGACGTGATCGTCCAGGTGGGCTCGCAGCGGGTCTGGGAGGTGAAGGATCTGCAGCGGGTTATCCGACACATGGCTGTGGGGGATGAGGTCACCCTGGTCATCCTCCGGGATGGGGACCGTCTCAGCGTCCCGATCCGGGTCGCCCGGATGCCCCAGGAAGCGGCCGACGGCCTCGCCGCCGAGCCCCTTGGCCTCATCGTCCGGAGCTTTGACGCCGCCCTGGCGGAACGCCTCGGGCTTGGGCGGCAGGGGGGAATTCGGGTGGTGGTGGTGGAGCGCGGGAGCCCGGCCGAACGGGCTGGCCTGCAGCCGGGCGATCTCCTCCTGAGCGCGGACGGGCGCGACCTGGTGACTGCCGCCAACTACGCTGCCGCCTTCCGGGAGTCCGTCGGGTCCGTGACCCTCCGCCTCCTGCGGAGCGGCAACCCCCTCACGGTCACCCTGGAGCGCCCTGGCCTCACCCCGCAGCAGTAGCCGCCCGCCGTCCCCCCCTATCCTGTCAGGAGCGTGGTCAGCTCCGTTACCTGCTTCCGGAAGGCATCGTCCCGCGCCAACAGGTCCCGGACCTTGGCGCAGGAGTGGATGACGGTCGAGTGGTCCTTGCCGCCGAAGGCCGAACCGATGTCCGGCAGGGAGGCACCGGTGTGGGCGCGGCTCAGGTACATGGCCACCTGCCGGGGGAGGACCACGCCCCTGTTCCGGTTCCGGGAGATGAGGTCCTTGACCTTCAGGTGGTAGTAGTCGGCCACCAGGCGCTGGATGTGGTCAATATTGATGGTCCGGTCGTCCCGCACCAGCTCTTTCAGCACCTCCTGGGCGAGCTGCAGCGAGATCTCCTGGCCGGTGAGAGAGGCGAAGGCCACCAGCCGCACCAGGTACCCCTCCAGCTCCCGAACGTTGGACTTCACGCTCTTGGCGATGAAGAGCGAGACCTCGTCGGGGATCCGCAGCCCCTCCGCCTGCGCCTTCTTCCGGAGGATGGCGGCCTTCGTCTCCAGGTCGGGCGGCTGGATGTCGGCAATGAGGCCCCACTCAAACCGGGAGCGGAGCCGCTCCTCCAGCCCCGGGATCTCCTTCGGCATGCTGTCACTGGAGATGACGATCTGCTTCGGAGCGTTGTACAGGTCATTGAAGGTATGGAAGAACTCCTCCTGGGTCCGCTCCTTTCCCGCGATGAACTGGATGTCGTCCACCAGCAGCAGGTCCAGGCCCCGATAGTGGGTCCGAAACTCGCGGGTGGCGTCGAACCGGATGGCGTTGATGAGGTCGTTGGTGAATTTCTCGGAGGAGACGTAGGAGATCCGGAGCCCCCGGGTCCGCTCCAGCGCCAGGTGGCCGACCGCGTGGAGCAGGTGGGTCTTCCCCAGGCCTACCCCCCCGTAGATGAACAGGGGGTTGTAGGCCTTGGAGAGCTGCTCTCCGACGGCGAGGGAGGCGGCGTGGGCGAACTGGTTGCCCGAGCCGACCACGAAGGAGTCAAAGGTGTACTTGGCGTTGAGGGAGACGTGGGGGGCGGCGGCTGGCCGGCGGCTACTGCGTCGCCCGCCCCCCTCCCGGGGAGGAGCGGTGACCGGTGCCGGCCCTCCCTCGCCCTCCGGGATGACCATCTCCACGTTCACCTTGCTGAAGATCAGGTCTTCCAGTGCCCCCTTGAGGAGATCCAGGTAGTGCTCCTCGAACCACTCCTTGAAGAAGGAGTTGGGCAGGGAGACCCGCACCCGGTTCCCCTCGATGAGGCCGAGGGTGAGCGGCTTGAACCAGGTCTCATACGCGTGGGCATTGATCCGTTCCCGGATCGCCGACATGGCCTCCTGCCAGACCTCCTGGGTAAGGTGTGCGCCCGTCACCATGGTGCGTCCTCCGGTACGCTCAGAATGAATCCACAGGTCGTTCACCGGCCCGAGGGCCGGAAAATTCCACTGTTCAGTCCGCGCGGGCGCGCAAGTGGCCGGGACATCCGCCGGGAGCGGTATCCACACAGT
This sequence comes from Candidatus Methylomirabilota bacterium, assembly GCA_022614955.1. Lineage (GTDB taxonomy): Bacteria > Methylomirabilota > Methylomirabilia > Methylomirabilales > JACPAU01 > JACPAU01. The sequence continues at coordinate 9,461 of JAKEHP010000098.1, read as the reverse complement.
TATCCACAAGAGGACGGGGCTGGAACCGCCGGGAAGCAGCGGCCTTCGGCGAGGCGGTGTGGAAAGCTGGCATGGAATGTGGGACCCGAGGCTGTGGAAACCCTTGCCAGAAGCGCGTTTGCGGGAATGATGCCGCGATCGGCGAGGCCCCTTGTAGCGCATCGTCGAAAACAGAGTCAAGCGTTTTTTTCACGGGTGCGCGCAAATTTTTTTAGCGCAGAAGAAATGACTACTTAGGATGCCGAGTGTGGAGGGTGCACCGGGCGGAGGTCCGCGGGTGTGCGTGGGGAGCCACTTCTCGGCGCCGCGATGACGCGGACGCGCATCGGGCGCGGCTCGCGAGTCGCAGCGGTGGAGGCGCCGTGTGCGCCGGAGGGAGAAGGGGTTGACAGGGCGGGAGGCAGACAGCATAGTTTGGGCAATTCCTCTGCGCACCGCGCGCGGCACGCCCTGGCCCGCGGTGTGTTCCTCCCGTCTCTGACCATCGCGACCCGTCGCCGGGACCATCCGGCTCCCGCGCGCGCGGGACGGAGAAAGGAGCCTGTCATGGGACGCCTGACGGGTGGCGCCGCGGCCGTACTGCTGCTGTTCGCCACGGCCACGGACGCCGCGGCCGAGCGGATCACGGTGGGCCTCACCTCCCTTTCCCCCTCCGCCCTGCCCATCTTCGCGGCGGAGCAGAAGGGGTACTTCAAGGAGGAGGGGCTCGAGGTCTCGCTCCCCGTTTTCAAGAGCGGCACCGAGAACAGCCAGGCGGTTCTGGCGGGTGAGGTGCAGATCGCCTTCGGGTCCATCACTGAGGTCCTCCAGCTTCGCAAGGCGCAGCAGGACGCGCGGTTTTTCTGGGGGATCTCCAACATCATGCCCTTTAAGCTCTATGCTCGGCCCGAGATCACAAGCGTGAAGGACCTGAAGGGGAAGAAGCTGGCGGTCAGCAAGTTCGGGGCCCAGTCGGACTATCTGACCCAGTATACGCTCCGGCGCTTCGGGGTGGAGCCCATCAAGGAGGCGGCCATCCTCCAGGTCGGCTCCACGCCGGCCCGCTACGCCGCCCTGAAGTCGGGGGCCGTGGACGCCACCATCATGTGGTTCCCCCAGACGCTGGTGGCGGAGAAGGAGGGGTTCCGGATGCTGGTGGACCTGGCCGAGATCATCCCGGACTGGGGCTACCTGGGGTACTACGCCCTGGCCAGCGTCCTGGGCGGGCAGCGGGAGGCCGTCGTGAAATACATCCGGGCCCACCAGCGGGGCGTCCGGGACATCAAGGAGAACCCCGAGCTGGGGATCGGGATCCTAATGCAGAAGCTGAAGTACCCGCGGGACCTTGCCGAAGCGGGGCACAAGGAGTACGTGAAGTCCTTCCCGGATGATGGGCGACTCGCCATCGAGGGCTTCCAGTTCCTCTTGGACAACGAGAAGAAGGTGGGGGAGGTGGAGGGCTACTGGACGGTGGACGACATGGTGGACAGGTCCTACGTCGCGCTTTTCGGGCAGAAGAAGTAAGAGGGGAGGGGCCATGGACCGGGCGATGCAGGCTCGGGAGGGGGTGGCCCGGGCACCGGTGGAGGAGGAGCCCCTGGTGGACGTGGCGCTGGCAGCGGCCTCCCCGCTCCGGCGCTTCTAATGGACGGGCGCGGGCTCGTCTACACCATTGACCGCCGCTGCGACTTCGATATCCTGGAGTTCGAGCGGCCCTGAGGATCGCCTGGGGGTTAGCGGACCATGGTCTTCAGGTCGTCCAGGTCCATTGGCTTCGTGCAGTACTCACCGCCTTGGGCTAGCACCTGCCGTCGGGCATCCTCCGTCCCGTAGCCGGTCATGACCACGACCCGGGTCTTGGGCGCCACCTGTCGGGCCAGCCTGAGCAGCCGGAGGCCGTCGGTGTTGTTCGCACCGGACATCCGGAGATCGGCGAGGACCAGGTCGAACCGCTGGGCCTTCAGGGCGGCGGCGGCGTCGTCGAACTGGCGGCAGGCCACTACCTCTGCCCCCAGGGTCTGCAGGTAGTGGCCCAGGGTGAGGAGGATGGTCGGCTCGTCGTCCATGATGAGGACCCGCCCGCCTGCCCGAAGGCGCGGCTTGCGGGGTCCAGACCTTGGCATGCGCCTTCCCTTCGGGTGCACAGAAGCCAAGCGGCCCTGATGGTTGGCAGGGAAGGTCAGCAAGCTTTATACCAATCCGGTGGTCCTCTAACTTCTTGGAATTGCAGGGGGTGACCGAGCGGCAGCGGCGGCCCCGGGCCAGGAATCCAGCAGGGGGCTAGATCCGGTAGCGCTTGATCTTGTCTTGGAGGGTCGAGCGGGAGATGCCGAGGATCCGGGCGGTCTGGCTCCGGTTGCCCTCGGTGGCGGCCAGGATCTGCTTGATGTACTCCTTCTCCATCTGGTCCAGACGGGCGAATTCCCCTTTCTTCTGGGCCCCTCCAGGGGAGGGGGCCGCCGCCTCGGCCATCTCCTCGGCGGGCAGGGGGGGCAGCGGTGGGGCAGTCCCGGCCAGGGCTTGGAGCTCGGCCGGCAGGTGGCTCGGGAGGAGCAGGTCCCCCGGGCAGAGGATCATGGCCCGCTCGGTGAGGTTCTTCAGCTCCCGGACGTTCCCGGGCCAGGAGTAGGCCATCAGGATGGCCAGGGCCTCCTTCGAGAACCCCTTTACCTGCTTCTTCAGCAGGGCCTTGAATTCCTGCACGAAGAGGTTCGCCAGGATCAGGGTGTCCGTCCCCCGCTCCCGGAGCGGCGGCGCCGCGAGGGGCATCACCCGCAGCCGGTAGTAGAGGTCCTCCCGGAAGCGCCCCTCGGCCACCCGCTTCGCCAGGTCCCGGTTGGTGGCCGTGATGATCCGGACGTCCACCGAGATGTCCCGGGTCCCGCCCACGCGGCGAAAGCTCTTGGTCTCCAGGACCTTCAGAAGCTTGGGCTGGACCGTCCCCGGCATGTCGCCGATCTCATCCAGGAAGACCGTCCCGCCGTCCGCCACCTCCAGGAGGCCCCGCTTCATCGTTTTGGCGTCGGTGAAGGCCCCCCGCTCGTGGCCGAAGAGCTCGGAGTCCAGCAGGTTTTCGCTCAGCCCGGCGCAGTTGATCTCCATGAAGGGCTTGTCCCGGCGGGCGCTTTTGCCGTGGATCGCGCGGGCAACGAGCTCCTTCCCGGTGCCGCTCTCCCCCGAGATGAGGACTGTCGTGTTGGAGCTCTCGGCCAGCAGGTCAATGAGCCGGTTCAGCTCCCGGATGCTCGGCGCCTCGCCGGGCAGGGCTCCCTCCGCCGCCACGCGCTGGCGGTAGTAGGCCACCTCCCGGTCCACCCGGACGCGCTCCAGAGCCTTCTCCACCTGGACATCCACCTCCTCCAGGTCGGCCCCCTTGGTGAGGAAGTGGGCCGCCCCCATCTTCATGGCGGCCACCGCGTCCTTGATCTTCCCGTGCCCGGTCAGCATGATGACGGCGGCGTCCGGGTGGGTTGCGCGGAGCTTCTCGAGGGTGGCCAGGCCGTCCAGGTCGGGCAGCTTCAGGTCGAGAAGGATGACGTCCGGGCCGTGCTCGGCTGCGGCCGCGAGGCCCTGGGCGGCGTTGCCGGCCTCCACCACCCGGAAGCCCTTCTTCTGGAAGTGGTGCCGCATGCTGAGCCGGATCGTCCGCTCGTCGTCAATGATGAGCAGCGTTGGGTCCATGGTCTCCCACCCGGGCCCCCGCGCGGCCTCACCCACGCCAGAGCCCAGGGGGCTAGGGCTTCGGCGGGGGCTCCCGCTTGCCGCTTACCTCCAGGGGGAGCAGGATGGTGAAGGTGGAGCCCTCCCCCTCCTTGCTCTCCACCAGGATCCGCCCGCCGTGGTCCTCCACGATTCGCCGGCAGATCGCGAGCCCCAGGCCCGAGCCCCGCGGCTTCGTGGTGTAGAAGAGGTCGAAGATCCGCTCCAGGTCGGCCGCGGGGATGCCGGAGCCGGTGTCCGCGAGGGCCACCTCGGCGAAGCCGGACCGCGAAGGCGCCCCGCGGCGGCGCGGGACTTGCGCGGGGCGGAGCCGGAGGGCGAGCGTGATGGCCCCGCCCGCTGGCGTGGCCTCCACCGCGTTCTTCAGGAGATTCAAGAAGACCTGCTTCATCTTGTCCGGGTCCACCGGGACGGCCGGAAAGTCGTGGGGGATCTCTCGCTGAAAGGTCAGCACCTTCGCCTGCAGCTCCTCCCCCTGCAGCCCGAGGATCTCCTCCCAGACCTGCGCGAGCTCCACGGGGCGCCGCTCGAGGCTGGACGGTCTCCCGTACAGGAGCAGGTCATTGACCAGGGCGTTCAGCCGCCGGCCCTCGGAAAGCATGGCCGTGACCAGCTCCCGGTGGGCAGGGGTGAAGTCCACCTCGTCCGCCAGGATCTGGGCCACCGAGGTGATCCCGAAGAGGGGGTTGCGGATCTCGTGGGCGACGCCCGCCGCCACCTGGCCGATGGCTGCCAGGCGGTCCTTCCGGAGGATCTCTGCCTGGAGCTCCTTGATCTCGCTCAGGTCCCGGAAGACCACGATGACCCCCTCCCGCCTCCCTTCATCGTCCAGGAGGTAGGATGAGGAGAAGCCGAGCGGGATCTGGCCCCCGTCGGGGGTGGGGAGGGGGATCTCCTGTTGCACCTGCTCCGGGGGGACCTCCAGCATGACCTCCGCCCCAGGGAAGAGGTCCACCAGGTGCTGCCCCAGGATCTGCTGGCGATCGCGGCGGAGGGTCTGCTCCCCCTGGCGGTTGATCATGGTGACGTGTCCGACCGTGTCCGTGACCAGGAGGCCGCTCGCCATGTTCGCGATGATGCTCTCCACCAGCCGCTGGTTCCGCCGCAAGGCTTCCGTCCGCTCCTTGACCCGGTGCTCCAGCTCCCGGGCGAAGTTCTCGGAGAGGGCGTACAGGGTGGAGAGCTCAGCGACCTTGGCCTGCAGGTCGGCCACCAGGCGGGCGTTTTCCTGGAGGAGGTGGTGCCGCTCGGCGGCCCGGGCCACCGCCCGGATTAAATCCTCGCGCTGGAACGGCTTCGGGAGGTAGTCGTAGGCCCCCGCCTTCAGGGCCTCGATGGCGCCCTGCTGGGATGTGTAGGCGGTGATCATGACCACCGGCATGAGGGGGAAACGTTCCCCGACCACCCGGAGGGCCTCCAGGCCACTCATGTTGGGGAGCATGACGTCCAGCAGGAGGACGGCGGCCGGCTCCTCGGCGAGCCGGGCCAGGGCCTCCGGCGCATCCTTGGCGGTCCGGACCGCGAAGCCCGCCCCGGTCAGGATCTCGGCGCAGAGGTCCCGCATGAGGCGCTCGTCGTCCACCACCAGGACCGCTTCGCCGTGGCTCACCGCCGCGGCAGGCGCGCGCTCGGGCATGAGGGTCCTCCCCGCCGAGGTTGGGGGGAGGGTAGCAGAGGGGGAGGGGGAAGACAAGGCCAGCGTGGGCACTTTGCCGGCGTTTTCCGTTGACACTCCTTCGGGCCGCTCCCTATAGTGGCGCCACCCGGAGGGGGATGATGGTCCTCTCGATGGTCCGCCGCGCGCTTCTGCGCCACGGGATGGTCCGGGCGGGCGAGACAATCCTGGTGGCCGTCTCGGGGGGAGTGGACTCCGTCGTCCTCCTCCACTGTCTGGACCACCTCGCCGCGCCGCTGGGCTTCCGGCTTCACGTCGCCCACCTGGACCACGGGCTCCGGGGGGAGGCGGGAGCCGCCGACGCCGCCTTCGTCCGGGAGGTGGCCGCATCCCTCGGTCTCCCCGCCACGGTGAAGCACCTCCCCCCCGGTGCCCTGGCCGCCCGGGGCCGGTCCTTGCAGGAGGCGGCCCGGGCCGCCCGATACGCTTTCCTCGCCGAAGCCGCGGAGGGGGTCGGCGCCACCCGGATCGCGGTGGCCCACACGGCAGACGATGTGGCCGAGACCGTGCTGATGAATCTCCTGCGGGGCAGCGGCCCGGCGGGGCTCCGGGGGATCCCTCCCATCCGGGATCGGCGGATCATCCGGCCGCTTCTCACCGTCCGGAGGCAGCAGGTAGAGGCTTTCGCCCGGGCCCGCCGCCTCCGCTTCCGCCTTGACCCCTCCAACGCCGACCCCCGTTTCCTGCGCAACCGGATTCGCCAGCGTCTCCTCCCGTTCCTCGAGAAGGAGTTCAACCCCCAGGTGGTGGAGTGTGTGGCCCGGGCTGCCGCCCTCCTGGAGGAGGACCACGCCTACCTGGAGGGGGAGGCAGGTAGCGTACCCGGGGGCATCCCCCTCGAGGCCATCCCGCTTAGGGCGCTGCCCGCTCCGATCCGGCGTCGGGTCCTCCTCCGGGCTCTCCGTGCCGACCTCTCACCCGGCAGCCGGGTCCGCCTGGAGCATGTCCTGGCCGTGGAGGCCCTCCTGGAACCCGGCGGGGAGGGCGGGGCCGTCCGGCTCCCGGGCGATCTGGAGGCCAGGATCCAGGACGAGCGGCTGGTGATCGGTCCGCCGGATACCGGCAAGGCCGATTTTCCGCCTCTCCCGGTCACCCTCCCCCTTGCGGGAGAGACCCGGTGGGGGTCGTTTCGCGCCACCGCCGCATTGGGCCGCGAGGCCGCGGACGCGTCTGCCCGGGAGACCGGGGGAAGCCGAGCGTACTTTCGCGTGACTCTGGATGCGGACCGTCTGCACCCTCCCCTCACCCTCCGGGCCTGGCAGCCCGGGGATGCCTACCGCCCGACTGGCGCCCCGGGCCGGCGGAAGCTCCAGGACCTCTTCACCGATGCCAAGGTTCCGCGGGGCCGCCGCCGCCGCGTCCCGGTCCTGGCCGATACGGCGGGCGTTGTCTGGGTCGCCGGGTTCCGCCCTGACGCGCGGGCCGCGGCCACGTCGGCCACGACCCGGCCCCTGACCCTCCAGCTCCTGGAGGAGCCCCCCGATGCCCTATGAGCTCGGCCCCACCCTCCTCTCGGCCGAGCGGATTGCTGCTCGAGTGGCGGAGCTGGGGGCCGCCATTACCGCCGACTACCGGGGCAAGACCCTCTTCCTGGTCTGCGTCCTGAAGGGCTCCACCATCTTCTGGGCTGACCTCTGCCGCCGGATCGAGCTGCCGACCGTCACCGACTTCTGCGCCGTGCACTGCTACGGCGACGGGACGGACCCCTCGGGGGCCCTCCTCCTCTCGCACGACCTCAGCCTCCCGATCGCCGGCCAGGAGGTCCTCATCGTGGAGGACATCGTGGACACCGGCCGGACCCTGCACCTGCTCCGGTCCCACCTCCTCACCCGCCACCCGGCCTCCCTGCGGATCTGCGCCCTCCTGGACAAGGTGGAGCGGCGGGAGGTCCCCGTCCCCCTGGACTACGTGGGGTTTGCGATCCCGAACGAGTTCGTGGTGGGCTACGGGTTAGACTTCGCCCAGCAGTACCGGAACCTCCCCTACGTCGCTACCCTCAAGGCCACCTGAAAGGCCCCAAAACCGCCGATTTCCGTCTTGCACGCCCCCCTGCCCTTATGTTATTTCTGGTGATACCCATCCCTTGCTCCGCCGCGCCTCGACAGCGCGCGCGCGGGCCAGGGGGGGGAGGAGGGTGCCGCGTGAGTCCGTTCTTCAAGAACCTGGCCCTCTGGCTGGTCATCGGCCTCATCATGGTGTTGATCTTTAACATCTTCCAGCAGGGCCAGCCCCTGGAGAAGGAGTTCATCTTCTCCGACTTCATGCAGAAGGTGGACCGGGGGGAGGTGGCGGAGGTCACCCTGAAGGGGAGCGACATCAAGGGGACCCTCTCCGACGGCACCAAGTTCCGCACCTACGCGCCCGACGACCGGGAGCTGGTCCCGAACCTCCGGAAGAAGGGGGTGCGGATCACCGCCCGCCCGATGGAGCAGAACCCCTGGTACCAGATCGTCCTGGGCTGGCTCCCGATGCTCGTCTTCATCGGCATCTGGATCTTCTTCATGCGCCAGATGCAGGGGGGCGGGGCCAAGGCCCTCTCCTTCGGCAAGAGCCGCGCCCGGTTGCTCACCGAGAAGCAGAACAAGGTCACCTTCGCCGATGTGGCCGGCGTGGAGGAAGCGAAGGAGGAGCTCCAGGAGATCATCGAGTTCCTGAAAGACCCGCAGAAGTTCCAGAAGCTGGGCGGGCGGATCCCCAAGGGCGTTCTGCTCATGGGGCCCCCGGGGACCGGCAAGACCCTCCTGGCCCGGGCCATCGCCGGGGAGGCCAACGTCCCCTTCTTCAGCATCTCCGGCTCCGACTTCGTGGAGATGTTCGTGGGGGTGGGCGCCTCCCGGGTCCGGGACCTCTTCGAGCAGGGGAAGAAGCACGCCCCCTGCATCATCTTCATGGACGAGATTGATGCCGTGGGCCGGCACCGCGGGGCCGGACTGGGGGGGGGGCACGACGAGCGGGAGCAGACCCTGAACCAGCTCCTGGTGGAGATGGACGGGTTCGAGTCCAACGAGGGGGTCATCCTCATCGCCGCCACCAACCGGCCCGACGTCCTGGACCCGGCCTTGCTCCGGCCCGGTCGCTTCGACCGCCAGGTGGTCGTGGCCCGGCCGGACGTGCGGGGGCGGGAGGCCATCCTGAAGGTCCACACTCGCAAGATCCCCCTGGCCACCGACGTGGAGCTGCAGGTCATCGCCCGCGGCACCCCCGGCTTCTCCGGCGCCGACCTGGCCAACCTGGTGAACGAGGCGGCGCTGCTGGCGGCGCGGCAGAACAAGAAGCACGTGGACATGGTGGACTTCGAGAGCGCCAAGGACAAGGTCCTGATGGGGGTGGAGCGGCGCAGTATCGTGATCAGCCCGGAGGAGAAGCGGGTCACCGCCTACCACGAGGCCGGCCACGCCCTGGTGGCCAAGCTCCTGCCCGGCGCGGACCCGATCCACAAGGTGACCATCATCCCCCGGGGCCGGGCGCTGGGCGTGACCCAGCAGCTCCCGATTGACGAGAAGCACAACTGGTCCCGGGAGTACCTCCTGAGCAACATTATTATCTTAATGGGAGGCCGGGTGGCGGAGGAGCTGGTGATCGGGAGCATCACCACGGGAGCCGGCAGCGACATCGAGCGGGCGACGGACCTGGCCCGCCGGATGGTCTGCGAGTGGGGGATGAGCGAGAAGATGGGCCCCCTGACCTTCGGCAAGAAGGAAGAGATGATCTTCCTCGGGCGGGAGATCGCCCAGCACCAGGACTACAGCGAGCAGACGGCCATCGAGATTGACCGCGAGGTGCGCCGGACGGTCATGGAGTGCTACGAGCGAGCCAAGGAGCTGCTGAAGTCCCGGATGGAGGCCCTGCACGCCCTGGCGGCCGCCCTGCTGGAGCGGGAGGTGCTGGACGGCCCCGAGGTAGATGCCATCGTGTCCGGTGCCCCCGCGGGTGCCCCGGCGTGAGCCCGCCGGCGGCCGTCCCCCGGCCGCCGCGCCTACACCGCCCATTCGGCCCGCCCCCGCTCGCGGCCGCCGTCCCCGGCATCCCCTGTCCGAGCGGAGGCCTCCCGTGACGCCCCGCACGCCGGCCGCCCCGTTTGCCTGCC
>JAKEHP010000097.1 GCA_022614955.1 Candidatus Methylomirabilota bacterium | reverse complement strand
TCAAGGTGTGCCCAGCGCCAGCTTAGAGGGAGATCTACCTTGGGATCAGGGCCGGGCGCGGCGTCAGGGCGCGTCACTTCAGCAGCCTTAGCTTTCGGTTGACGGCGGTGAGGTCGAAGGCCTCGGGGTCGAAGGCTCCGCCGACCCATGCCAACATCTGTTTGTGCTCGCGGTGGCGTGGGTTCCGGATCGCCTCCAGGAAGTCGGCGTAGCCGTAAGGTCCGCCGCAGTCCTCGGGGGGACACGACCGCTCGCCGGCCAGGCAGACCGGGTAGTGTAGCGGCTTCCGCGGAACCTCGATGCTTTCGACCTGGATCTCATGCTTCCAGGTGTCGCCGAAGTCGTAGAGATACTCGAAGCGCGCGCCCTCCGCGGCGACGGCCTTCTGCAGGGTTACGAGCCACTCTGGCTTGAGACCCCGGTCCGGGTCTTCGGGGTCAGGATCGCCATAGCGCTGATCGCCCACCTCGAACTCGTGGAGATGGGAGTCGGTCCACCCCATGGCCTTCTGGATGGCGATGTGCAGTCGGTCGAGAGTCACGTTGCCGGGTACGAGGATCTGGCGCCAGACCGGAGGCTCTACTTCCAGCAGAGTGACCTTGAGCTGATAGGCCGGCCCGGGAGCGTGCTTTGCGGCTTGACCCTTGGAAACCCTGAACCGACCCTTCATGCGGCGAACAGCCTCTCTTTGGTTTCCCGGAGGATATCGGCAGGTTTCCCGAGGGTCTTCAGGGCCTGGAGGCCGCCGGCCTGTACCACCTCGGGCGTCCGGAATACCTGGGGGTTCTCGAGGCCGTCGGTGCCGGCGCGGGTGAACTGAGCGGTTAGGGCCTTGAGGGTCGCTGAAGCGGGCACGGGCAGGTCCGCGAGCCAGGCGGCGTGCTTGTACGTGAAGGCGTCGGCCCGTTCGATTCGCCGCTTCGGGGCAAGGCCGTAGCCGAGTTCGGCCAGGACGTCGTAGAGATCGAAGTCGGTCATTTCTTCGAGGGCCCGGACCAGCAACGCCGAGCGGCCCGACTCGGGCAGGCGTCCGAGCATCTTGCGGCGCTCGGCCGGCGTGACCCAGCGGCTCCGGAAGGCCTCCAGCGTCGGGGCCTGCTCGATGAGCCTGGCGGCCAGGCGCTGTTTGTACTCCTCCACGGTGACCGGGATGGCCCTGCCGTCCACCTCCGTCACGATGTACCGCCCGGCATCCGTCACACGCACGTCAAAGCCCTCGACGAGGATCGTGCGCTCCGGCGGCTCCGGACTCGGCCCGTCGCGCGGTTTCCGTGGGGTCGTAGGCCGGCTGACGAAGGCTTCCCCAAACAGGCGGGTCGCGTCGGTGTAGTCCCAGACGCGGAACATGAGTTTCCCGGTGGCGGGGTCGAGGCGGCTGCCCCGTCCCACCATCTGGTGGAAGGCGATGGGCGAGCGGACGTACTTGAAGAAGACGATGTTCCGGACGACCGGCACGTCCACGCCCGTGGTCAGGAGATCCACCGTGGTAGCGATGAAGTGATGACGGGCGGCACCGCGGAGGTCGGCGATGTACTCCGCGCCCCCGACGGAGGCGGTGCACTTGAAGGCGAAGGGCTCCACACGCGCTTTGCCGTTCCTGGCGCACCAGTCGGCGTAGAAGTTGTTCATGGCCGCGGCCACATCGTCAGCGTGCCGGTCGCGGGCGCAGAAGATGATGGTCTTTTGCTCGGGGTCACCCGTCTCGATCAGGCGGTCGAAGAAGTGGCGGGTCATGGCGTCCACGCGCTCCGGCATCAGAAGCTTGTCCTCGATCTCGGGAGCACCGTAGCGCTCGCGCGCCTCCGCCACTACCAGCACCTGGCCCGTGGTGGCGTCGGTCAGGCGCTTTCCGGTCAAGTCGTCCCGGGTGACCCCGCTCTCCCGCTCGTTCACCAGTTTGTTGTCGTGGAAGAGATCGAACCGGTCCAGCTCGCAGGCGGCCAGGTAGCCGTCGTCAATCCCCTGGCTGATGTCGTACTCGTACACGGGCTCGCCGAAGTGCAGGATATTGTCGTAGGTGAGTTGAGCATCGGCCTTGGCTTCGCGGCTGCGTTCGGTAATCTTGAGCTGCCGCGGCGTGGCAGTCAGGCCGATCTGGACCGCATCGGGGTTCCGGGACAGCACCTGTGACCACTTCCCCCAGGCCGAGCGGTGGCACTCGTCAATGACGATGTGGCTGAAGTAGTTCTCGGGGTAATAGGTCGTGAGGAAGTTGGCGTCGGCGTCGGCGGTGTCAATGTCAAGAGTCTGGTAGGTCGCGACGTGGATGCGGGCGTTCCGAGCATTGTTAGCGCCGTCAGGTTTCCTGTACACCTCGGTGGCATCGGCGCCGAAAACGTTCTGGAACGCGGTCAGCGCCTGAAGGCGCAGCTCGTCGCGGTCACAGACGAAGAGCGCGCGCTTCAGGTGGCCAGCGTCGGCGATCCGCTTCAGGAGGTTGACGGCGATGAAGGTCTTGCCGGCGCCCGTGGCCAGCGCCAGGAGCGCGCGCTTGGGCTGGCCCGTCTTCTCGGAGCGGGCGATCTTTTCCAGCACGGCCCGGATGGCAGCGTCTTGGTAGTAGCGCCGGGTGGCCTCGCCCCCGGTGTAGCGGGTCAGGAGGGGCCGGGCGACCGGATCCGTCAGGCTGAATCCGACGGCGGCCTCGTAGCGGGCGCGGAGATCTGCCGGCGTCGGGAAATCGGCCAGGGGACGAGGCGGAGTAGTCCTTCCGGTCGCGCGGTCGTACTCCACGAAGAGGTGGCCGTTGCTGGAGAAAACGGAGAGAACGTTGAGACGCTTGCAGGCAGCATAGGCCTTGGCCTGCTCGAGCCCGTGGGCAGGGGGCAGATCCTCGGATTTGGCCTCCAGGAGAGCGACAGCGACTGGCTGGGTCTCGGGATTGACCTTGACCCGCAGGACGTAGTCCACCCGCCCCCTGGCCTGTTTTCGGGGCGTGCCGTCGTCCGCGATCGTGATGGCCCCGGCGGTCTCCTCCCGACGGATCTGGTCTTCCGTCCACCCGCGGGCGTGGATCGCCGGATCAATGAGCTTGGCACGGGTGTCAGCCTCACCCAGCGCCATTTTGGCAGTCCTCACGATTCACGCTGGCAACGCTACTAGGGCGAGGGGTAGGTGTCAAGGATACGCTCGTCGCCACCTGGTGGGCCGGGGGCTGGACTGGCACGTCGGAATCGGGTACAAGGGGTGGGACGGCTCGGGCCGCGCCCGGGGCCATCCGGGGCTCGCCTCGGCGGCACGCGGGTGTCGCGCGAGGCAATCAAGAGGCATTTCGCATGGCGAAACACACTCTGGCCGGGGGCGCGCAGGGGCAGCCATGATCCGCAAGGCGAGCATCCGCGACGTCCGGGCCATCCAGCGCCTGGTGAACTCCTACGCCAGCATGGGGGAGATGCTTCCCCGCTCGCTCAACGAGATCTACGAGCGGGTCCGGGAGTTCACGGTATGGGAGGAGGGGGAGGAGGTGGTGGGGGTCTGCTCCCTCGCCGTCTACTGGGAGGACCTGGCGGAGATCCGGTCGCTGGCCGTCCACCGGGACTTCAATGGGAAAGGCATCGGCAAGGCCCTGACCCGCGCGTGCCTTGAGGAGGCGGCGGCCTTGGGCATCGCCCGGGTCTTCGCCCTCACCTACAAGCCGGAGTTCTTCACCAAGCTCCGGTTCCGGGTGGTGGACAAGATGGACCTGCCGCAGAAGATCTGGAAGGACTGTCTGAAGTGCAGCAAGTTCACCGACTGCGACGAGGTCGCCGTCCTCCTGGAGACAGGCGCGGTCCCGCCTGCCCCCCCGCCCCCCTCCCTCACTCTCATCCGGCCCTGAGCGGGCCTCCCGAGGGGCGATGGACCGCCGCTGCGACCGGTGCCGGCGGGACCTCCCCCCGGGGGAGCCCGCCTGGATCCTGCGCCTCGAGGCGTACGCAGACTTCGACGGGATGCTCCGGGACCTGGACGAGGAGGTCCTGGAGGCGGAGCTCCGGGCCCTCCTGGAGGAGCTGGAGCAGGCCGCAGCGGGAGAGCAAGCGGCGATCCTGGAGGACGAGGTGTACCTGAGGCGGTTCTACCGCGTCTGCCGCGCCTGCCGGGAGCGCTGGGTGGCGAACCCCCTGAACCTCGCGCTCCCCGAGAGGTGGGAGTGATGCCCCGGGTGACGGCCCTCACGATGCCGGAGTTTCAGACCGCGGTCGCCCGGAATCCCTGGCTCATCCTCCCCGTGGGGACGACGGAAGAGCACGGACCCCACCTGCCCCTCGGCGCGGACACCGTACAGGCGGAGCGGATCGCCACCGCCGTGGCCGAGCGTACGGGCGCCCTCGTGGCCGCTCCCATCCCCTACGGTCTCTGCCGGACCACGCGCAACTTCCCCGGGACCATCTCCATCTCCTATGAGACTGTGGAGCGCCTGGCCGTCGAGGTCCTCCTGGGGTTCGCCGCCCAGGGGCTGCGGCGCTTCCTGGTCTTCTCCGGCCACGCAGGGGGGGCCCACATGGTGGCCCTCCGCCAGGCGGCGCTGCGCCTCGTGGAGGCGGACGGGACCCTCACCATTCTCACCTGCTGCGTGAGCGACTTCGTCCCCCCCTTCCTGGCGGAGTACGGGATCGTGCGGGATGGCCACGGCGGCGCCGCCGAGACCTCGCTCATGCTGGCCCTGGAGCCGGAGGCCGTCCGCGGGGAGCCGCCCCAGGCGAGCCGCCCCGACTTTCCCCCGTTCCAGGCCCTGGCCCACCCGGAGCGCCTCTTCCCGAGCGGCCTCATGGGGGACGCCAGCAAGGCCTCGGCCGCTCTGGGGGAGCGCCTCAAGGCGTTCCTGGTGGACCGGCTCGTCGAGCTTCTGGCCCGGGCGGAGGCCTCGGGCGGATCAGCGGGGGAGCGCCCGTGATTCCGCGCCTTTCTCCCCGGTGGCACGGGCCTTGCTACTCATGAAGCGGGTGGGCATCTTCTATCATAAGTCCTTCAGCCGGCGGTCGTACCTGACGGTGGGGCGGCGGCTGGCCGACTTCCCGGGGGCGCTCACGCCGCTCCTCCGGGACCCGGCCTTCCGACTCGTGGAGTGCCCCGAGGTCCCCGATGAGTGGATCCTCCGGGTCCACGATCCGAGCCTCATCCCGGCGGTGGAGGCCGACCCGCTCTGAAGCACGGCGCGCGCCTCCGTCGGGGGTGTGGTGGCCGCGGCCGAAGGGATCGCGGACGGGACGTTCGAGCGGGCCTTCGCCTTCATCGGGGCGGGGGGGCACCATGCCGGCCGGGACTACTTCGGCGGCTACTGCTGTTACAACGACGTGGTGATCGCGATCGCCCACCTCCGGGCGACCAGGGGGATCCGGCGGTTCGCCATCCTCGACACCGACGCCCACCACGGCGACGGGACGCGCGATCTCACGGAGCAGGACCCGGCGGTCCTGCACGTCTGCATCTGCGGGGCGTCCTACACCTCGCCCGACGGGACCAAAGTGGATGTGCCGCTGCCAGCGGCCCTCTGGCGGGGGACGGGGGACCCGGACGCCCTGTACATCGAGACCGCGGAGGCGGCCTTTGCCGAGCGCGCGGCCGCCTTCCGGCCGGATCTCACCGTCTGGTACTTCGGGTTCGACGGACACCGGGGAGACTACGGGGACATGGGGCTGAGCGCTCGCTGCTTTCTGGGACTGGCCGACCTGGCCTGCCGCGTGGCGGACGAGGCCTCGGGTGGGAGGCTCCTCACGGTCCTCGGGGGCGGCTCCCGGACCGACCTTGCCACGGCCCTCATCCCACCCGTCATCGAGCGGCTGGGGCGGCGGCTCGCGGAGGCCTGATGCGGCGGCGTCGCATCGCGGCGCTCGGCCCGCTCGCGGTGGCCCTCTTGCTCGCAGCCTGCGCCGGGCCCCGCGCCGCCTACGCCCCCTGGCCACCTCGGCCCGGGGAGGCCGAGACCGGCCTGGCCTCCTGGTACGGCCGGGACTTCCACGGCCGCCGGACCTCCAGCGGCGAGATCTACGACATGTACCAGATGACCGCGGCCCACCGGACGCTCCCCCTGGGGACCTGGGTGGAGGTCATCCACCTGGAGACGGGGCGCAGCATCCAGGTCCGGGTGAATGACCGGGGGCCGTTCATCGCCGGGCGGGTCATTGACCTCTCCTACGGGGCGGCCCGGGTGCTGGGCATGGTGGGGCAGGGGGTGGCCCCGGTCCGGGTCCGGACACTTGCGGCGACGGGGGCGCGGGTCGCGGCACCGACGGGCCGCTTCACCATGCAGCTCGGCTCCTTCACGACCCGGGAGAACGCCGTCGCCTTCGCCGGGACACTCCAGCAGCGGTTCAGCGGGGTGTACCTCGTTCCGGCGCGGCTCGAGGGCGAGACGGTCTACCGGGTCCGGATGGGGACCTACCAGAGCCGGGAGGAGGCCCGGAACGCGGCGCAGGCCGTGGCCGGGGCCGGCTACGACGTGGTGGTCATGGAGCAGGAGTGAGGAGGGGCGGGACAGGCCCGGCCCGTCCTTGACACCCATTTTGGCCGCGTGGTAGGGTGGCCGCACCCCGCACCGCGGCCCCGGCCAGATTCGGGAAGGGGCCCCATGGCTCGCAAGTTCTACACGATCCTCTTCCTCCCCGGCGCATCGGCCACGGCCCGCCGCCTCCAGCTCACCGAGAGGGCGTTCCGGATCCTGGTGGCGGGCGGGATCACCATTGCGCTGGGCGTCGCCTTCCTCCTCTTCCACTTCCTGTGGGTGCAGGTGGACATGATGGAGCTCCGGCGCCTGCGGGGAGAGGCTGGGGAGAAGCGCACCCTGGAAGCGAAGATCGCCAGCCTGGAAAAAGAACTCAACCGGATGCAGGAACTGGACCGCCGCATCCGGACCATCGCCGGGCTGGACAAGGGGACCCCGGAGACACCCGCGGCGGCCGAGCAGCCGGCCCTCCTCGGCGTCGGGGGCCCGGAGGGGCGCCTCGGGGAGGCGATGGAGGACGCCTTCCGGGGAGACCGGGAGCGCCTCATCGAGAAGATGTTCAACGATCTGCAGCAGCTCGAGCGGGAGATGGCCACCCGCCAGCAGTCCTTCGAGCAGCTCCACGGGTTCCTCGAGCAGCAGAAGTCGCGGCTGGCTGCCACCCCTTCCATCTGGCCGGTCCGCGGCTGGCTCACGTCGGGGTACGGCCTCCGGGTGTCCCCCTTCACCGGAAACCGGCAGGTGCACGAGGGGATTGATGTGGCTGGCCCGCGCGGGACCCCGGTGGTCGCTACCGCCGACGGGATCGTGACCTTCTCCGGGAAGCTCGCCGGGTTCGGGAACGCGGTCGTCCTCAACCACGGATTCGGGTTCAAGACGTTCTTTGCCCACAACGAGGCGAATAAGGTCCGGGTGGGCCAAACAGTCAAGCGGGGCCAGATCATCGCCACGCTGGGCAACACCGGCTACAGCACCGGCCCTCACCTGCACTACGAGGTCCTGGTCAGCGACGCTCCGGTCAACCCGATGAAGTACATCATTGACGACAGCGTGGGGACCGCCTCGGCCCCCGCACAGCCGGGCGGGGCGACGGGCGCCCTTGGCGGGCTGTCGGCCGCCCTGAAGGCGGGGGGCGAGGAGGGCGGGGCGCTTCCGGTGGCCGCCCGGCGGATGCGGGGCGGGCTGGCGGCGGGCAAGGCCGCCTCGGCGGCTGCAGCCGAGCGAGGCGCAGCGGTCCGGGCCCCGGTCCCACAGCCGACGCCCGCCGCAGAGGAGGCGTCCAGGCAGCGGGTGGGCCCGCCGCAGGCCGCCGCGCCTCCCCGCAGGGCCGTGGCGCCCCCTGCCGCCCCGGCGAAGCCTGAGCTGCCGAGCTCGGCTGCGGCCTCCGAGCCCGCTCCTCCCGAGGGTGCCGCCGGCCCGCCCGCCGTTTTCCCTGCCGAGAGGTATGGCTCTTCCGCCGAGGTCCCGGGCCTGCTCGGGGCCCAGCCGCTCCCGGGGGAGACCGAGCTGCCCGAGAGATAGTGAGCGCGCCCTGCGCTCCGCACGCGCTGACCCCCTCCTGGCGGGGGTTTTTTTGTGCCCGGCGCCGTGCCGGCTTTGCCGTTGAAGCCCCCGGGGGGTTGTGCTACGCTACGCGAAATGCGCGCGCACCCTGCCTATCCCTGGCAGGACGCGAACTTAGGCCGCGCCGGCGCAAGCGGAGACCGATGTTCCAGAAGATCCTGAGCAAGATCGTCGGCACCAAGAACGAGCGGGAGCTCAAGCGCCTGACCCCCCGCGTGGGGCAGATCAATGCGCTGGAGCCGGCCATGCGGGCCTTGAGCGACGGCGAACTCAAGGCCAAGACGCCCGAGTTCAAGGAGCGGCTCGCCCGCGGGACCCCCCTTGACGACCTCCTCCCGGAGGCCTTCGCCGTCGTCCGGGAGGTCGGCCGTCGGGTCCTGGACATGCGCCACTTCGACGTGCAACTGATCGGCGGCATGGTCCTGCACGAGGGGAAGATCGCCGAGATGGCCACCGGCGAGGGGAAGACCCTGGTCGCCACCCTCCCGGCCTACCTCAACGGCCTCCTCGGGAAGGGTGTCCACATCATCACCGTCAACGACTACCTGGCCAAGCGGGACTCCCAGTGGATGGGGGGGATCTACCACTTCCTCGGTCTCACGGTCGGCCTCATCCAGCACCAGATGGGGGACGCGGAGCGGAAGGTCGCCTACGGGGCCGACGTCACCTACGGGACGAACAACGAGTTCGGCTTCGATTACCTCCGGGACAACATGAAGTTCGCCCTGGACCACTTCGTCCAGCGGGAGCTCTTCTTCGGGATCGTGGACGAGGTGGACTCAATCCTGGTTGACGAGGCGCGGACCCCGCTCATCATCTCGGGTCCGGCCGAGGAGTCCACCGACAAGTACTACCAGCTTGACCGGATCATCCCGAAGCTCGGCCGAGGCGCCACCGTCGCCGGCGGCAAGCTCTACGAGGCGGAGGCCCAGTCCACCGGCGACTTCGTGGTGGATGAGAAGGCCAAGGCCGTCGCCCTCACCGAGGAGGGCGTGGCGAAGGTCGAGCGGCTCCTCTCCGTGAAGAACCTCTACGACCCCGGCAACATTGATATCCTCCACCACGTCCAGCAGGGGCTCCGGGCCCACGTCCTCTTCAAGCGGGACGTGGACTACATGGTCAAGGACGGCCAGGTCATCATCGTGGACGAGTTCACCGGGCGCCTCATGCCCGGCCGCCGCTGGTCCGACGGCCTGCACCAGGCGGTGGAGGCGAAGGAGAAGGTCAAGATCGAGCGAGAGAACCAGACGTTAGCTACCATCACCTTCCAGAACTACTTCCGGATGTACCAGAAGCTGGCCGGCATGACCGGGACCGCCGACACCGAGGCGGCCGAGTTCGCGCAGATCTATAACCTGGATGTGGTGGTCGTCCCGACCAACTGCCTCCTCCTCCGGACCAACCACCCCGACGTCATCTTCCGGACCGTGAAGGAGAAGTACGCCGCCGTTGTGGACGAGATCGCGGAGCTCTACGAGGAGGGCCGGCCGGTCCTGGTAGGCACCACCTCCATCGAGAAGTCGGAGGCCATCAGCGCGCTCCTGAAGCGGCGGGGCATCCCGCACCACGTCCTGAACGCCAAGTACCACGAGAAGGAGGCGGAGATCGTCGCCCAGGCCGGCCGCCACAAGGCGGTGACCATTGCCACCAACATGGCCGGGCGCGGGACCGACATCCTCCTCGGGGGCAACGCGAAGTTCCTGGCCGCCGACCTGGCCCGCCGGAGCGCCGGTGACAAGGTCAAGGCTAACGGACCCGCCTTCGAGGCCGCCCGGGAGCAGGTCCAGCGGATGGTCGAGTACGGCCTCCTCGAGACCGCGGACCCCGGCGCCTACGCCGCTGCCCTCGCCACAGTGGGCCGGGCGTGCGAGGAGGAGCACAAGCAGGTCGTTGGGCTAGGCGGCCTGCACATTCTGGGGACCGAGCGGCACGAGGCCCGGCGCATTGACAACCAGCTCCGCGGCCGGGCAGGCCGCCAGGGGGACCCGGGCTCGTCCCGCTTCTACATGGCGCTGGAGGATGATCTGCTCCGCATCTTTGCCGGCGAGCGCCTGCAGCGGGTGATGCAGAAGCTGGGGATGGAGGAGGGGGAGGCCATCGAGCACACGATGGTCACCCGGGCCATCGAGACCGCCCAGAAGCGGGTCGAGGCCCACAACTTCGAGATCCGCAAGCACCTCCTCGAGTACGACGACGTGATGAACACCCAGCGGAAGATCATCTACGGCGAGCGCCGGAAAGTCCTGGAGGGGGAGAACCTCAAGGAAGACATCCTGGGCATGGCCGACGAGGTGCTGGACGGCTTTCTGGCCCTGTACACCAACCCCGAGACCTACCCGGAGGAGTGGGACCTGCCCGGCCTCGCGGAGGCCATGGGCCGCGTCTTCGGCATCGAGTTCGCCGTTCCCAAGGCCGAGGTGGAGGACCTGACCCAGGCCCTCCTCAAGGACACGCTCCTCGAGCGGCTCCACCGAACCTACGAGGCGAAGGAGCAGGCGTTCGGGACCGAGACGATGCGGGCGCTGGAGCGGATGGTCATGCTCCAGGTCGTGGACACCCAGTGGAAGGACCACCTCCTCGGGATGGATCACCTGAAGGAAGGGATCGGCCTCCGGGGCTACGGCCAGAAGGACCCGCTCATCGAGTACAAGCGAGAGGCCTTCGAGATGTTCGAGGCCATGGAGGGCCGGATCAAGGAGCAGACGGTCCAGTATGTGTTCCGGATCCAGCTTGCCCCGGAGGGAGAGGCGCGACCCGCCCTGGCCGCGCGAGCCGCCGGCGATGGCGGTCGCCTCCGCTACGGCCCCGCCCGGCAGTCGGTTGCGGCGGCGCCGCGGTCTGCTCCTGCCCCCGCTGCCTCCCCCCGCGCCGCCGCCCCCGAGGCCCCGATCCGCCTGGGGAAGGTGGGCCGCAACGACCCCTGCCCCTGCGGGTCCGGCAAGAAACACAAGCGCTGCTGCGGCGCCTGACACGCGCAGTGTGGTTCCCCGCGGAATCGAGGGAGCGCGCCCGCCACCCGGTGCGCAACACCGACTTTCGGTTCGAGATCTGCCGCCCGGTTCGGCCCTCTGGGCTCGACCAGGACGGCTGAGGGCTGGCCGGCGATGAGGGAGGGTTAGCCGCGATGCGAGCGATCCGCGTGCACCAGTACGGGGGGCCGGAGGTGCTGAAGTGTGAGGACCAGGCGGCGCCGAAGCCGGAGGCGGGGCAAGCCCTCGTGCGACTCGAGGCGGTCGGGGTCAACTACATTGACATCTACCACCGGACCGGCCTCTACAAGAACCCGCTGCCGTTCACGCTGGGCCTGGAGGGGGCCGGCGTGGTCGAGGCTATCGGGGCCGGCGTCAGCGAGGTCCGGGTGGGGGAGCGGGTGGCCTACCAGGGGGTCCAGGGCTCCTATGCCACGCACGCCCTGGTCCCTGCCGCGCGGCTCGTCGTTCTCCCGGCCGGCCTGGACGCCCGGACCGGGGCGGCAGCGATGCTCCAGGGGATGACGGCCCACTATCTGGTCCACGCCACCTACCCGCTCAAGCCGGGCGAGACCGCGCTCGTGCACGCGGCGGCGGGCGGGGTCGGGCTCCTCCTCATCCAGATGGCGAAGCGCCTGGGTGCCCGGGTCCTGGGGACGGTCTCGACACCGGAGAAGGCGCGCCTCGCGAAAGAGGCTGGTGCCGACGAGGTCATCCAGTACACGACGCAGGACTTCGAGACCGAGGTGAAGCGCCTGACCGGGGGGCGGGGGGTCCAGGTAGTGTACGATTCGGTGGGGAAGACGACCTTCGAGCAGAGCCTGAATGTCCTCGCCCCGCGGGGCACCCTGGTCCTTTTCGGCCAGGCGAGTGGCCCCGTCCCGCCCGTGGACCTCGGGACCCTGGCCGCCAAGGGCTCCCTCTACGTGACCCGGCCGACGCTCTGGCACCACGTCGCCACGCGGGAGGAGCTGCTCAAGCGGGCCGGGGAGGTTCTCGCCTGGGTGAAGAGCGGCGAGCTCAAGCTCCGCATCGAGCACACCTTCCCGCTTGCCCAGGCGGCCGAGGCTCACCGGGCCCTTGAGGAGCGCAGGACGACGGGCAAGGTTCTCCTCATCCCGTGAGGCTCCCGGGGCACTCCCCCGAGCCAGGATACGTGACGGGCCCCGTCCGGGTCGAAATGCCGAGACCTTCGGAGAGCGAGTTGCGGCTGCCGGTCGTTGGCGTGGGAGTACATTATTCCGTCCCTTCATCCCCGTTCTCGCGGAGGGGCCTCATATGTACAGGGTCTTCGCGGTCGCCTTCATCGTGTTGGGGTTCTACGGTGTCAACTACTACATGGTTCCGCCGGGTGGGGTCACCACCAGGCTGGGCCTCGGTCCCTTCCAGGAGGCGCGGCAGGCGATCGCCGGCGGGCAAGTCCACGTCGAAACGAGCGGGCGGGTCGTTCAGGGCATTGACCGGTTGCTGAAGCGGGTCCCGCTCCGGGCCGACCCGCCAGTCCTCCTGGAGCGGGTGGACGAGGCCCGGATCGGGGTCACCCAGCTCCTGGGAGAGCAGCGAGAGGTGAACGCGCAGATCGCTGCGACCCTGAAGCGGGCGGACGGGAAGCTGGAGGAGGGTCTGGCGGGCCTCGCCGGCCTGGGGGACCTGGCAGCCGCTGTCAACGCAGAGGCTGCGCGGAGGGCAATGCTGAGCGTGGTGTGGGGGCTCGCGGGATGTGCGGTCCTGTACCCCCTGGCCGCGTACGCGGACGCCGCCAGCCAGCCCCGGCGAGGGCCGCTCGTGCGGTAGGCTCCCGCCGGCCGGGGCAGAGCCACCACCGGGCCGGGGGGCGCGGTCGGCCCGGGTGCGAGGGGGGAGCACAAGGACGAGAGGGTCCCATGGGCAGGTGGCCGGTGGAGCGAAAAGGAGGCGGCGATGGCTGAGACGATCCGTCGAGTGGACTACTTCTACATCGTGACCCCCGACAAGCCGGGGGAGGGGGCCCGGGCCCTGGCGACCCTCCGCGACGCTGGCATCAACCTGCTCGCCTTCACGGGGTTCCCCCGGGGCCGGCGCGCCCAGTTGGACTTCGTGCCGGCCGACCCGGCGGCCTTCGTGCAGGCCGCGAAGCGGGCCCGCTGGAAGCTCAGCCCGCGCAAGACCGCCTTCCTCGTCGAGGGGGAGGACCGTGTCGGGGCCCTCGCTGACGTCGCGGCCAGGCTCGCGGCGGCCAAGATCAACGTCACCGCCAGCGATGCGATCTGCGCCGGGGGGGGGCGCTACGGGGCGATCATCTGGGTCAAGCCCCGGGACGTCAACCGGGCGGCCAAAGCCCTGGGCGTGGCCTAGTGCCAGTGCCGGGCCGGCTCCCTGGATGGGGATCGCTCCTTGCGAGGAGGCGACGCGATGTATTTCAAACAGATCCTTGACGAGCGCTGCGGGTGCGCGTCCTACCTGGTTGCGGCTCGCAAGTCGCATGAGGCGGCGATCGTTGATCCGTCCCTCGACACAGCGCAGTACGACGCCCTATTGCGGGAGCGCGACTTCCGGTTGCGCTACGTGATTGATACGCACGTGCACGCGGACCACGTGTCGGGCGCGCGGGAGCTTCGGACCAAGCATGCGGCCGAGCTGTGCCTGCATGAGTCGGCACGGGTGGCCTACCGGTTTCGCCCCCTCAAAGATGGGGAAGAGCTGGCGCTGGGGCAATTGCGGTTACGCGTCGTGCACACGCCCGGGCATCGCCCTGAGCTGATCTCGATCCTGATCGTGAACCCGCCCCGCAGTCCAGAGCCGTCCATGGTGCTGACGGGCGATTCGCTGCTCGTCGGCGACGTGGGGCGGCCGGATTTTGGCGGGGGCGACGCCGCCGTCCAGTATGAGAGCCTGACGCGATTGCTGCGGCTGCCGGACTGGGTGGCGGTTTTCCCCGGCCACTTTGAGGGGCCATGCGGCAAAGGGATGTGTGGCCGACCCAGCACGACCATCGGCTTTGAGCGTCTCTACAACCCGTTGGCGCGGCTGGATCGCGGCGCATTCGTCTCGACCCTCACGGATGGCGTGCCCGCGCGTCCGCTGAACATGACCGCCATCGAGGCGACGAACCGCGGCCTGGCCGACATGCCCTGGGCCATGCTGACCGCCACCCCGGCGGTCCGGGAGATTGACGTCAACGCCCTGGAAACCCGTCCCCCGGACGCGGTCGTGCTGGATGTCCGCGAGCCGGAGGAGTACGCCCACGGGCACGTCCCCGGGGTGATCAATCTGCCCCAGGCGGACCTAGCGTCCCGGCTGGATGAGGTGCCCCGGGATCGCCCCGTGCTGACGCTGTGCGAGCGCGGGATCCGCTCCCTTCGGGCGGCGCAGTTTCTGATCCAGATGGGCATCGAGCAGGTGGCGAGCGTCAAGGGCGGGACGGCGGCCTGGCGCGCGGCAAGCAAGGCGGTTGCCGTCGGCGACACCAGCGTGGAGAAGCCCCGCGTCAGCGAATCCGAGTGGGCCCACGCTGGCGCGGTTAGCTATCGGATCTAGTGCGCGCCCCGGCCCGCGAGGCCGACCCGGGACCCCGCCTCCCGATCCAGGGTGGAGGGAGGAGGCCGCCATGCGCCGCGGAGGGGCCGCTCTGGACTTGCCGGGTCCCCTCCCGGACCCTCTCACCGCTTACCTCCGCGGCTGCCCGGTTCGCCCCCCCGGCCTCTTCCGGAAACTCCACAAGGACTACTACGGACGCATCGAGGCCCTGAAGTTCACGGTCCAGCACGATGACGGCCAGCGTCCCGCAGGTCGGAGCCGCGCCCGGGTCCAGGGAACGGCGGCGCGCGGGCGGGGTCTGACTGGGAGGGGCGGGTGCCGGAGGCGGACCCGGATCTGCCGCTACTGACGGCCGCCCGGGCCGGAGACCGGGACGCCTTCACCGCCCTCGTCCGGCGCCACGAGCGCCGCCTGATCTCTTTTGCCGGCCGGATGCTGGGGAACGCCGCTGAGGCGGAGGAGGCGGCGCAAGAGGTTTTCCTGAAGGCCTACCGGGCGCTGGGAAGCTTCCGGGGGGAGGCCAAGGTGGCGACCTGGCTCACCCGGATCGCTACCCATCACTGCCTGAACCTCCTCCGGGACCGCCGTCGCCGCCCGGTCGCCGCCCACCCGCCGGGTGACCCCGTGGGCCACCTGGCCGAGACCGGGCCCGACCCCCTCGCGGCCCTGGAGGAGCGGGCGCGGGAGGCTGCCGTGCACGCGGCCCTCGGAACGCTCGCGCCGGACCAGCGGACGATCCTCCTCCTGCGTGACCTCCAGGGCCTCTCCTACGAGGCCATCGCCCAGACCCTCGGGATCGAGCTGGGGACGGTCCGGTCGAGGCTGCACCGGGCCCGGATGGCACTCCGGGAGGCGCTGCGGGGGAAACTCTGAAATGGCGCGGGGCATGCCGTGACAGAGCATCTGGGGGAACTGCTGACCGGGTACCTGGACGCGGCCCTGACCGCGGAGGAGCGGACCCGGGTGGAGGATCACCTGGCCGCGTGCGGGGTGTGCCGGGCTAACCTGGAAGAGCTGCGCCGGAACGCGGCAGCGGTGGGGAATCTGCCCGAGCTCCCCGTGGCCCCGGACTTCGCCGGCCGGGTGACCGCCCGCCTGCCCCGGCCCGGTCTCGCCCAAACGCTCGCGGGGCTCCTGGGCGCGGGGGGCCGCCGGCTTCCCCTGGCTGCGGCCGCGGCCCTCCTGCTGGCCGTGGGTGCGGCCTATCTGGCGAGCCGTCTCACCACGCCGGCCCCCCTCCCGGTCGCGCAAGGTCCTCCTGCTGCCTCGCGCCAGGACGTGGACCGTCCGGAGCCGCGCCAAGAGCGGGAGCGTGCGGTCGCAAAGGCGCCGGCGCCGCGGGAGTTGGCGGCGAAGGCGGGCGTCCCGATCCGGGAGTTCCGGGTGGCCGCCGAAGATTTAGTGGCGGCGGAGGCCCACCTCCGCGAGCTGGCCGCCGCGCTCGGGGGACGGGTGGTGGCGGGGGAGCGGGAGGAGGGCGGGGTGACCCTGGGGGTGGAGGTCCCGGCGGGTCGCTACCGGGAGTTCGTGGAGGGGCTCCAGACGGTCGCCCGCCGGGATCTGAAGGAGGCGGGCCGGCGGGAGCAGGCCGCCCCGCCCTCCGCCGCGGCGCCTCAGACCCTCCCGGCCCCCGAGGGGGAGGTGAGTGCCACAGCCCCGGTCAGGCTCACGGTTCGACTGCGGCCGGCCCTGCCCGGGCGGCCGGCGCCTTGACGGTGCTCCCGCCCGGGGCGGCATTGCGCCCGCCCGGAACCTATACTAAGATGACCCCAGCCGGGCGGACATCTGACGCCGCCGGCGGGGAGGATGGATGAACGACGAACGAAAACAGGCCCTCTTCATCGACTTCGAGAACATTGCCCTTGGGCTCCGAGACTCCAAGCACAAGTCCTTCGATATCACCCTGGTCCTGAAGCGGCTGGTCGAGAAGGGTAAGATCATGGTGAAGCGGGCCTACGCTGACTGGGAGCGCTACGTGGAGTACAAGCGCCCGTTCCACGAGGCGGCCATCGAGCTCATTGACATCCCTCAGAAGAAGTACAGCGGGAAGAACAGCGCCGACATCCGGCTGGTGGTGGACGCCATGGACCTGGCCCACGGGAAGGAGCACCTGGACACCTTTGTCATCGTCTCCGGCGACAGCGACTTCTCCCCGCTGGTCTCCAAGCTCCGGGAGAACGATAAGTACGTCATCGGGATGGGGGTGAAGAACTCCTCCTCCGAACTGTTGGTGGACAACTGCGACGAGTTCATCTACTACGAGGACCTGATCCGGGCCACCAAGAAGGCGGTCCCGATCCAAAACCTCCCGGAGAAGCGGGCGGAGGTCTTCGCCATGGTGACCGACGCCATCCAGGCCCTGCGGCGGGAGAACAAGGAGGTCCTCTGGGGCTCCATGGTCAAGCAGACCATGAAGCGCAAGCGTCCCGACTTCGACGAGGGGTACTACGGCTACAGCGCCTTCTCCAAGCTCCTCGAGGACGCGGCCAAGCACGGCATTCTCGAGTTAAAGAAGGACCAGCGGAGCGGGACCTACATCATCACCGGCTTCACCGAGGTCACTTAGGAGCGCGGCGTGGGCGGGACGCGGCGGCAGCAGATCGCCACCTGGCTCGCGGAGCGGGCGTACACCCTGGACGAGCTGGTCCGGGCCTGCGGCGTCTCGAAGGCAATCGTGGCCGAGGACATCCGGCACATCGCCCGCTCCGTCCACCCGCCCCGGCGTCTCCGGATCGATCCCTCCCGCTGCCGGCAGTGCGGCTTCACCTTTACGAAGCGCGAGCGGATCACCGACCCCTCCCGCTGTCCGCGGTGTCGGAACGAATGGATCAGCCCACAGGCCTTCCACATCACCTGACGGTCCCTTCCCCGGGGCCTGCCGCCGGCCCCGGCCAGACGACCCTCACCTTCAGCGCGCACCCCCGCTCCCTGGACGACAACCGGTACATCTACGCCGTCCTCTCTCGGCGCGCGCGCGGCGTCTCCATCGGGGTGAACCTGAACCCGGACAAGATCTGCAACTGGGACTGCATCTACTGCCAGGTGGACCGGACCACCCCCCCCACGGTCCGGGAGGTGGACCTCACCCGCCTTCGGGCGGAGCTAGACCAGGTGCTGGCCTGGGCGCGGAGCGGCGCCCTCTTCACCCGCCCTCCCTTCGTCGGCGTCCCGGAGGCCTTCCGGCGGGTGGCCGACATCAGCTTCAGCGGGGACGGGGAGCCCACCACCTACCCCCGCTTCAAGGAGGCGGTGGAGGCGGTCATCGCTGCCAAGGAGGCGGCGGGCCTGCCCGACCTGAAGCTCACCCTCCTGACCAACGCCACGATGTTTCACCGGCCGGCGGTGCGGGAGGCGCTCGCCCTCCTGGACCGCCACCAGGGGGAGATCTGGGCCAAGCTGGACGCCGGCACGGAGACCTACTACCGGATGGTGGACGCGACGACGATCCCCTTCGCCACGGTCCTCCAGAACATTCTGGAGGTGGCAAGGATCCGGCCCATCGTGATCCAGAGCCTCTTCATGCGGGTGGGCGGGGTCGGGCCGGACGCTGCCGAGATCGGCGCCTACTGTGGCCGTCTCCGGGATCTCCTGCGAGAGGGAGGACAGATCAAGCTGGTCCAGGTCTACACCGTGGCCCGACCCCCGGCCCAGGCGAGCGTGACGGCGCTCAGCGACGCCGAGGTGGACAGCATCGCCGCGGCGGTGCGGGAGGCGGTTCCGGTCCCGGTGGAGACCTTCTACGGCACCTCGCTGGCCGCCGGGGTGGGGCGCCTCGGCGAGACGGCGGTGAGCCGGCGCCCGCCCACCGGGGACGCGGGCGGGCAAACCCCCTGAGCGGATCCCGTCGGACACGAGGGAGGGAAGCGATGCAGCATGCGGTGGCGTGTCTTCTCGTGGTGAGCCTCGCCCTCTTCGCCGCCCCTGCCCCGGCCCAGCACGGCCCGGGGGAGGGGGGGATGATGGGCGGCGGGATGATGCGCGGCATGGGCGGGGATCGCGCGCCTGGGCACGAGGGTCCCCTCATCTCCCTTATGCTCCAGATGAAGGACCAACTGGGGCTTAGCCTGAAGCAGGTCCAGGTCCTCCGGGATCTCCGGGCCGCCTTTGAGAAGGAGGCTATCCAGCGGGGGGCGGAGATCCGGGTGGCTGAGGTGGATCTGCGGGAGGCCCTGGCGCAGGAGCAGGTAGATCTGGGCAGGGCCGAAGCGCTGGTGAGGAAGATCGCCGGGCTCCGGGCCGAGTCGCGTCTCTCCCGCATCCGGACCCTGGAGAAGGGGAAGGGGGTGCTGACGCCGGAGCAGTTGGCGAAGTTTCGGGAGGCGGGCCACCAGATGGCCCGCGGCGGGATGGGTGGGGGGCATATGGGCCCGGGGATGATGGGCCCGGGCGGACCCGGGGGAGTGGGCGGCCGTCCCGGTCAGTATTAGGGGCGGCGGCGTGGACCCCGCCCTCTGAAAGGTCCCGGTCCCGGGTTGCGGGGATGGAATCCCGCGGAGGGCTCGGAGTGAGGGGACGGTGGGGCCGGGCGGGCCGGGGCGTTCTGCTCCTCGGTGTTCTCCTAGCCGCTCCGGTACCGGGCACCGCGGAGGCCCCGCTCCCCCTGGTGGACCTGCACATCCACTACAATGCCTGGGTGGCGGCGAGCCTCACGCCCGAGGAGGCGGCCCGGCGGCTCCGGGAGCACGGGGCGATCGGCGGGGTCGTCTCGAGCACGCCCACCCCGAATGCCCTGCGCCTGGCCGCCCGCGCCCCCGGGGCCCTCGTCCCCTTCTTCCGCCCCTATCTGACGGCGGGGCACCGCGGGAGTTGGCACCAGGACCCCGCCGTCTTGAAAGAGGCTGAGGCGGCGTTGACGGCGGGGCAGTACCGGGGGATCGGGGAGGTCCACCTGTCCGCGGGCAATGCCGGCGCGGACGCGAGCAACGCCATCCTACGGGGACTGCTGGATCTCGCCCGCCGCCATCGCGTCCCCGTCCAGGTGCACGTGGACGCGCCCGACATCCCGGTGCTGGAGGCGCTCCTCGCCGCCTGCCCGACGGTCCCGGTCATCTGGGCGCACGCGGGGGGCTGGGCCGAGCCGGGCCAGGTGGAAGCCGTGTTGATCAACCACCCGAACCTGTGGGTGGAGTTCTCGACCCGGGACCCCTTCCGGTACGGCAGCGTCGCCCCCCTCGTGGAGGCGTCAGGCGGCCTCAAGCCCGGGTGGGCGGCCCTGGCCCGCCGCTTCCCGGACCGCCTCATGGTAGGCTCGGACACCGGCACCGTCGCGGACTGGGACCGCCTCGGCGAACTGTACGCCTTTCACCGCGCCTGGCTCGCGGGGCTCCCCCGCGATGTCGCCGAAGCCATCGCCTTCCGCAATGCCGCCCGCCTCCTGGGCCTGCGACTCCCCGCGACGGTGCCGCAGCCCTGAGAAGCACCAGGCCTCGTGCCCCCTCGGGTGAGCCCGGCCGGCCGGACTTCACCCGTGCTCCTCAGTCTTCACCGATTCGGGGCCCAGGTGTGTTAGTCTCCGCAGGGATCTTCCCAGTGAGACCTGCGACGAAGATCCCAGCCATCTTGACCTCTTGCAGAGGCGGAAGGAGGACTAGGCCATGTGCGCACCGGATGTGCTAGCGGCGGTCGGGGAGCGACTGGGGCGGCGGGAGTTCCTGAAGTGGGGCGGCGCGGCAGCCGCGGCCGGCATCCTGGCGGGCTGCGGCGGCAGCCGCGCCAGCGGGGCGGGGGTGAGCCTCCGGGTGCGGAATGTTCAGGGTCTCACCCATACCCTGAACAGCGCCTTCCCGATCTGGCCGGGGTTCGCCCCCATCCAGATCACGAACGTCCGGAGCTTCGAGAAGGACGGCTTCTTCGCCAACACCTGGCAGGCCCCGGAGCACCACGGGACTCACGTGGACGCCCCCATCCACTTCGGCAAGGGCGCCTGGAGCGCCGACCAGATCCCGGATCAGGCCCTCGTCTCTCCGGTGGTTCTCATCCACGTTCACGATCGGGCGGAGAGCAACCCCGACACCCAGGTGACCGTGGAGGACCTGCGGGCCTGGGAGCGCCAGCACGGCAAGATTCCGGAGGGGGCGGCGGTCCTGATGCACAGCGGGTGGGAAGCCCGGGCGGGGGACATCAACTCCTTCCGGAACATGGATGGGAAGGGGACCATGCACTTCCCCGGGTTCAGTAAGGAGGCGGCCGAGTTCCTTCTCAAGGAGCGAACCATCAACGGGATCGGCGTGGATACCCTGAGTCTGGATCACGGCGCCTCCCAGGACTTCGCCGTCCACTTTGGCCTGCTGCCGGCGAACAAGTGGGGGATCGAGAACCTGGCGAACCTGGCCAAGATCCCCCCCGCGGGGGCCACCCTCTTCGTGGGACTGCCCAAGGTCCAGGGGGCCTCAGGCGGCACCGCCCGTATCCTGGCCGTCTGGTAGCCGCTCCGCCCGTCCGCGCCCGCCCCGGGAGATCCCCGGGGCGGGTTTTTTTCGGGGGCGGGAACTCCGGGGGACTGCCGGTGTCTGGGGGGAGGAGAGCCAACCCTTACCCGGAGGTGCCGCATGACTCGTGGATGGATCCTCGCCGTCACTCTGCTTCTCCTCCCCTGGGCCGCGCCGGCGGCGGGGGAGGGGAGGCCCCTCGCCGTCACGCAGGAACAGCAGCGGGCCGTTGCCCTGACCGTCTACAACGGCAACCTGGGCTTGGTGAAGGACCTGCGGGAGATCACCCTGCCGCCGGGTCTGCACGCGGTCCAGTTCATGGACGTGGCGGCCCAGATCAACCCCACCACCGTCCACCTGAAGTCGCTGACCGACCCGGCCATGCTCAGGATCCTGGAGCAGAACTACGAGTACGACCTCCTGAACCCCCAGAAGCTCCTGGAGAAGTACGTGGGCAAGGCCGTGAAGCTGGTGGACCGGCGGATCGGCACGGGCGAGGAGATGGTGGTGGACGCCGTCCTCCTGAGCATGAACGGCGGCCCCGTCTACCAGATTGACGGGCAAATTCATCTCAACCACCACGGGCGGGTCATCCTCCCCACCCTCCCCGCAGACCTGATCGCCCGTCCCACCCTGGTCTGGCTCCTGGAGAACGGCCGGAACGGGCGGCAGCGGGTGGAGGCGTCTTACCTGACCGGCGGCCTCAACTGGCGGGCCGATTACGTCCTGGTCCTGGACCCACGGGAGGCTGGGGGGGATCTAACCGGCTGGGTCACCCTGGATAACCGGAGCGGGGCCACCTACCGCGAAGCCACGCTGAAGCTGGTGGCGGGGGACATCCACCGGGCGCCGGAGGCGACGCGGCTGCGGGAGGCCATGGCGAAGGCGGCCGACGCCCCCACCGCGGAGGCCGCCCGCCGGGAATTCGTGGAGCAGGGCTTCTTCGAGTACCACCTGTACACCCTGCAGGGGCGGACGACGGTGAAGCAGAACCAGACGAAGCAGCTCAACCTGCTCCAGGCGACCGGCGTCCCGCTCACGAAGCATTTCATCTATTACGGCGCGGACCAGTACTACCGGAACGCCTACGGCGTCCCCATCTCGAACCAGAAGGTGGGGGTGTACCTGGAATTGCAGAACACGAAGGCCCACCGGCTCGGCCTCCCCATCCCGAAGGGCGTCCTGCGGGTCTACAAGGCGGATGGGGAGGGGAGCCTCCAGTTCGTCGGGGAGGACACCATCCTGCACACCCCGAAGGATGAGCGGGTCAAGATCAAGATGGGAGAGGCCTTCGACCTGGTGGCGGAGCGGGTGCAGCGGGACTTCAGGAAGATCGCATCCCACCTCTACGACGTGGAGTGGGAGGTGGCGCTCCGCAACCACAAGGAGGAGCCGGTGACGATCACGGTCATCGAGCCCGTGCCCGGCGACTGGCAGGTCCTGGCGGCCAGCCACCCGGCCGAAAAGATCGAGGCCCACACGCTGCGGTTCCAGGTCCCGGTGGCGAAAGGGGGGACCGCGAAGCTCAACTACCGGGTCCGGATCCGCTACTAGGGCTCGACTCCGGGTCGTCCAGGGCGTGGGGTCCGGCGACGGTCCTCACGTCCCGACCCGGTGGGGGCTAGCCAGGTCTTTCAGCCCGATCCCGACGATGCCCAGCCTCACCCCGGCCCCTCCTGGCGCACCGCGCGCCGCTCGACAGGGCTTGAACCCTGCGCTAGACTCGTCCCCCATCAGCGGGGGGAGGGGCTATGCCGGTCGAGCAGCGGACGGGGAGCCGGAAGGAGCGCCGGGCGGCGGCGCGGCAGAGGCGGCAGCAGGAGACGCAGCGACGGCAGGCGGCCACCTGGCGCCGCCGCCTCCTCCTGGGGGTGGTGGCGTTGGCGGCGGTGGGGAGCGTCGGGTACTGGTGGTACGCCCGGGCGGGGGCCCGGGCCACCTGGGAGTCCTTCCCCTCGCAGGGCAACGCCCACATCCCCCGGGTGGATGCCCCCCACGAGCCCTACAACAGCACGCCCCCTACCTCTGGCCCGCACGTCCCCTGGCTGGCCCCCTGGGGGGTCCAGAAGGGGGCCGTCCCCCCCGAAGTCCTGGTCCACAACCTGGAGGATGGGGGCGTGGTCATCTACTACGGGTGCGAGGACTGCCCCGACCTGGTGGCGCAGGTCGCGGCCATCGTGAACCGGTACGAGCGGGTCGTCCTGGTGCCGGGCCGGGGGTTCAGTCACCGGATCGTCCTCAGCGCCTGGACCGTTCTGGACCGGATGCAGGAGTTCGACGAGAACCGGATTGTGCGCTTCATCAAGGCGCACGAGGGCGTGGACCACCAC
>JAKEHP010000574.1 GCA_022614955.1 Candidatus Methylomirabilota bacterium | reverse complement strand
GTCTCCTGCATCTACGGGCTCGGCTCCCCCGAGGCCTACTACGGCATGATGGTCTTCCTGGAGGAGGGGGGCTTCTGCCAGCGGGACGAGATGCTCCGGAAGCTGGTGGAGATCCAGTACACCCGCAACGACCTGGACTTCAGGCGGGGGACCTTCCGGGTGCGCGGCGATACGGTGGAGATCTTCCCGGCCTACGCCGACACCGCCGTCCGGGCCGAGCTGTGGGGTGATGCGGTGGAAGCCCTCTGGGAGATTGATCCCCTGAAGGGGGACCGGCTCCAGCGTCTCCAGCGGATGCCCATCTACCCGGCCAACCACTACGTCACCCCGGAGGAACAGCGGCAGCGGGCTGTCGGCGCGATTCTGGACGAGCTCACGGAGCGGGTGGCCTGGCTCGAGCGGCAGGGGAAGCTCCTGGAGGCGCAGCGCCTCAGCCAGCGGACCCACTTCGACCTGGAGATGATGCAGGAGCTCGGCTCCTGCAAGGGGATCGAGAACTACTCCCGCCACCTGACGGGCCGCCGCGCGGGGGAGCCCCCGCCAACCCTGATGGACTACCTGCCGCGCGACGCTCTGGTCATCATTGACGAGTCGCACCAGACCGTCCCCCAGGTCCGGGGCATGTACCACGGCGACCGCTCCCGGAAGGAGACCCTGGTGGGGTACGGGTTCCGGCTCCCCTCCGCCCTGGACAACCGGCCCCTGAACTTTGCCGAGTTCGAGCGGGCGGTGAACCAGGTCATCTATGTCTCCGCCACGCCCGGGCCCTACGAGCTGAAGAAGGTTGGCGGGAAGGTGGTGGAGCAGGTCATCCGGCCCACGGGCCTGATTGACCCCCCTATCGCCCTCCGCCCCATCCGGGGACAGATTGACGACCTGATGCACGAGATTCGGGGCCGGGCCGCCAGCGACCAGCGGGTCCTGGTCACGACCCTCACCAAGCGGATGGCGGAGGACCTGACGGACTACCTGGCCGAGGCCGGGATCCGGGTCCGCTACCTGCACTCCGACATTGACACGCTGGAGCGAAACGAGATCATCCGGGACTTGCGCCTCGGCAAGTTCGATGTCCTGGTGGGGATCAACCTGCTCCGGGAGGGCCTGGACATCCCCGAGGTCTCGCTGGTGGCGATCCTGGACGCCGACAAGGAGGGCTTCCTGCGGTCGAGCGGCTCCCTCATCCAGACGGCGGGGCGGGCCGCGCGCAACGTGGAGGGGCAGGTCCTCTTTTACGCCGACGCCGTCACCAACTCCATGCGGGAGGCGTTGGCCGAGACGGAGCGGCGGCGCGCCCTCCAGTCCGCCTACAACCGGGAGCACGGGATCACCCCCGAGAGCATCAAGAAGTCCATCCAGGACATCCTGGGGAGCATCTTCGAGCGGGACTACTACACGGTGCCGAAGGAGACCGACCCGGCGGCCGACGCCTACGTCCCCCGGGAGAACCTGCCTGCCCTCATCAGCACCCTGGAGAAGGAGATGAAGGCGGCGGCGAAGAAGCTGGAGTTCGAGCGGGCCGCCGAGCTCCGGGACCGGATCCGCCTCCTGGAGCGCCGCCGCCTGGGGATCCTCGACCCCGCCTGACCCCCCCGCACGCCCGGAGCCTGCCCGTGCCCGCGCCGCCGCCCGTCGTGGGGGCCCTCCTCACCTGGCTCAGCACCCTTCCCCTCCCCGCCCTGATCCTCCCCCTGGGCGCGGCCTTCCTCCTGGCGGCCGCCCTGATCTTCTTCAGCGACTGACCCGCGGGCCCCGGGGGCGGACGT
>JAKEHP010000096.1 GCA_022614955.1 Candidatus Methylomirabilota bacterium | reverse complement strand
GACGAGGGCACCGTCGTCTTCCGCCTCAAGTGGCCCTCCGCCTCCTTCCTCGCCAGCCTGGCCTCCCCCTGGAACTTCATCTACAAGGCGGACCTGCTGGCGAAGGACCCCAAGTGGTACGAGAAGAACATCATGGGGACGGGCCCCTTCAAGTTCGTGGAGTATGTCCCGGGGTCCCACTGGGTGGCGACGCGCAGCCCGGACTACTTCGTGAAGGGACGCCCCTACCTGGATGGGTACCGGGCCGTCTTCATCCGGGACACCGCAGCCCGCGTGGCCGCGGTCCGAGGCGGGCAGGCCCTCATCGAGTTCCGGGGGTTCAACCCTGCCTCCCGCGACGACCTGGTCCGGGCCCTGGGGGACAAGCTCACGGTCCAGGAGAGCCCCTGGGTCTGCAACATGACGGTGGCCATCAATAATGAGAAGCAGCCCTTTGATGACGTGCGCGTCCGGAAAGCGCTGACGCTCGCCATTGATCGGTGGGAGGGCTCGAAGGCCCTCTCCCGGATCTCCATCATGAAGCCGGTGGGGGGCGTCCTGCGGCCCGGCTCGCCGTTCGCAGCCTCGGAGGAGGAGCTGACCAAACTGGCCGGCTTCGGGAAGAACGGCGAGGCGGCCCGGACGGAAGCTCGCCGCCTCCTCCGGGAAGCGGGCGTCCCCGAAGGGTTCGCCTTCACCCTGAAGAACCGGAACATCAAGGAGCCCTACGAGGCGGTGGGGGTCTTCGTCATTGACCAGTGGCGGAAGATCGGCCTCAACGTCACCCACCTTCCCCAGGAGGGGGGCCCCTACTTCGCCGACTTTCGCGGCGGGAATTACGAGACCGGCATTGACTTTGCCTGCGACTTCATGGACGATCCGGACCTTCAGCTCTACAAGTTCGTCAGCCGGGAGAGGAGCCCCATCAATTACTCCCGGTACACCGACTCGGTCCTGAACGACCTGTACGAGAAACAGAGCCGCGCAACAGACACGAAGGACCGGCTGAAGCTCCTCCGGCAGTTTGAGCGGCGGGTCCTGGACGAGAAGGCCTACCAGTTCCACGTCCTCTGGTGGCAGCGGATCATCCCGCACTGGAAGAAGGTGAAGGGCTGGACGATCACCCCCAGCCACTACCTGAACCAGGACCTCCGGGACGTCTGGCTGGCCGCCGACTAGGGAGCCGCCCGCCGCCGACGGCACACGCCCTCGCCCCGGCCCGGGCGGTGCATGGGCCGGCCCCCCGGCCCGGGCGGCGTGCCCGGGCCGGGGGCGGGACACCCCACGCCGACCGATGCGCCGCTACATCGCTACTCGGCTCCTGCTCATGGTCCCCACCCTCCTGGGGGTGGCCATTTTGATCTTTATTCTCATGCGGGTTGTCCCCGGGGACATCGTGGAATTGAAGTATGCGGGGGTCGGGGCGTATGTCTCCCAGGAGACGCTCGACAAGGAGCGGGCCCTCCTGGGCCTGGATCAGCCCCTCTGGAAGCAGTTCCTCGACTGGATCTGGGGGATCGTGCGGCTCGACTTCGGGACGTCCATGTGGACGGGCCGCCCCATCACCCAGGAGATCGCCATCCGGCTCCAGCTCAGCGTCCAACTGGCCCTCATGGCGACGGCCGTGGCCGTCCTCCTGGCCATCCCGCTGGGCACCCTCGCCGCCCTGAAGCAGGACACCTGGGTGGACTACGCCGTCCGGATCTTCAGCATCACCGGGCTGGCCATGCCCTCCTTCTGGCTCGGGATTCTGATGATCCTCGGCCTCCTCATCTTCTTCCGGTGGCTCCCGCCCATGTTCTTTACCCCCCTGTGGGTGAACCCGGTGGAGAACCTCTCGCAGCTCATCTGGCCGGCCCTGGCCGTCGGCTACCGCTACTCGGCCGTGGCCACCCGGATGACCCGCTCCGCCGTGCTAGAGGTCCTCCGGGAGGATTACGTCCGGACGGCCCGGGCCAAGGGGCTCTGGGAGAAGCTGGTCATCACCCGGCATACGATGAAGAACGCCATGCTGCCGGTCCTCACCGTCATCGGGCTGGAGTTCGCCTTCTTGATTGGCGGCCTGGTGGTGACAGAGCAGGTCTTCAACCTCAACGGGATCGGGCTGCTCTTCGTCGAAGCGATCGCCCGGCGGGACTACACCATGACCCAGTCTCTGATCCTGCTGACCGCGTTCGTGTTCATCTTCGTGAACTTCATCGTGGACATCCTCTACGCCTGGCTGGACCCCCGCATCCGGTACCGCTAGTGTGACTCCAACGAATAGTAGATCGTGCTTATGCGACGGCTCGGGTGCCGGGCCAAATGACGAGCATCACGAGGCCCGAGGGAGGAGGCGACCGGAGGCGTACGCCTTGGTACGCTCCGGACCGCTGACGACGAAGAACAACGTGAGGCGAAGTG
>JAKEHP010000573.1 GCA_022614955.1 Candidatus Methylomirabilota bacterium | reverse complement strand
TCTCATCGAACGACTCGCCCCAGGTCTTCCGCAGGGCAGCCTCGCCCGCCGCCTTCTCGTCGGCGACCCGCTTCTCCTCGGCCGCAGCCGCCAGGGCCTGATCCTCGTCGAAGAACCTCAGCACGCCCGCCGCCTGCTGCCGGCTCAGGCCCAGCTCGTGCAGGCGGCCATGGAGGCCCTTGATCCATTCGGCCTGCTGATCCGGCTTCAGCGACTTCAGGCCCTCCTTGGGGATCTCGTACCCGTCGGATTTCTCGGGCCGGCCCAGCCGGTTCCAGAAGGCCGCCCACTCCTCGGGCTTGGCCTCCTTGCCGGGAATGGCCACCTTCTCGGCCCCCACCATCCGCTCGGCCGAAAGGAGCATGGGCGCCATGACCGCGACCGCCTCAGCTGCGGTCCCCGCCTTGAGGCCGGCGATGGTCGGAGCGGACCGGACGTCTTCGGGCAGGCCGGCCCGCCAGTCGGGGGCCGGGGTCGGGGTCGGGGTCGGGTTCGGGTTCGGGGCCGGTTCCGGCATCGGATGTTCACCTCACCAGCGCGGCAAACGGGGATCGGGATCTGGCGAATCCCATCTGGCGCTCCAGGGCCACGACAAGTTCCGCAAAGCGGCCTTCCAGGTCGGACATCCTGTCAGACGGGATGGCTGCCGGCGGGATGGGAGATTGCGCCAGCTGGTCCATGATCGAGCCCACCCGCGCCTCCAGATCCTGGACGCGGTTGATGAGCTGATTGTGAATGCGGCGGAGAACCTGGAGATCCTCGTCCAGGCGCGGAAGCGATCCGGGCGGCAAGGGCGGCGTTGGCGGGGGCGGTGGCGGGGGCGATGGCGAGGGCGAAGGCGGGGGCGGGGGCGCTGGTGGCTGGGTCTCCACCGGATCCTGCAGAATGGACTCCTCAAGCTTGAAGCCGGGAGACGCTTTGCCACGATTGCGCTCCTCGTGGATGATCTGGCTCACACGCTGCCGGCTTCGTCCCAGTGCCCTGGCAATCTCACTGATCCCCTGGCCCTTGGCGTACAGCGCCAGCACTTCTTCGCGGATGGAAATCGTCGTGGTCATGACAAGTCCCGAGGCGTCAGGATCTTCGGCTGCGCCACCGCCCGAGCCGCCACGTCATCGTACTTCCGGAAGGCGTCCCACAGATCCTCGGCGTCCTCGATCACGTAGGCCTCGAAACCCGCCCTCCGCGCGTCCAGCGCCGACCAGGCCACGCAGAAGTCCGTGGCGAGCCCCACGAGGAACACCCGCCTGATCCCGCGCTCCTGCAGGTAGCCGGTGAGCCCGGTCCTCGTGCCCCGGTCCGCCTCGAGGAAGGCGGAGTACGAATCGACGTGTCGGCGATGGCCCTTGCGGATGATGAGGGCGGCGTGGGGGATCTTGAGGTCCCGGTGGATCTCCGCGTCGGCCGTGCCCTGGATGCAGTGGTCTGGCCAGAGCACCTGCGTGCCATAGGGGAGCGTCACCGACTCGAACGGCTTCTTCCCCGGGTGGCTCGAGGCGAAGGAGATGTGTCCGGGCGTGTGCCAGTCCTGGGTCAGCACCACGTTCTGGAAGGCGGGCGCCATCGCGTTGATGAGGGGGATGATCTTGTCGCCCTCGGGGACGGGGAGGGTGCCCCCGGGCACGAAGCAGTTCTGGACGTCGATCACGGCGAGGACGTCGAGCTCGGACACCTTGATCCTCCCCTGCGCCCACGCAGGGAGGCTCCGGCCGACCATGCAGGTGAGCGCGCCGCCGGCGGCGGCGAGGAACTCGCGGCGACGGACGATGGCCATGGGCGCCCTCCTTGG
>JAKEHP010000572.1 GCA_022614955.1 Candidatus Methylomirabilota bacterium | reverse complement strand
CGGTAGCCCTGCTCCCGGATCGCCTCAGGATGGAGCGGCGGAAAGCCCCAATCCTGCCCCTGGGTGAAGACGACATCCGGAGGGGCACCCGCGGACACGCCCAGGACAAACGCCTCCCGTTCCCGCCAGACGTCGTAGCTATGCGGATGGACCCCGAGGGGAAGATCGAGATAGAGGTTCACGCCCGCACGCGTTGAATGCTCCGAGAGGACCCGGATCTGCTCATCGGCCACCCACTGGACGTAGAGGTGGTAGCGCCGGGCCCGCTCGTCATAATCTCCCTCCGTGAGGACGCCGTCACAGAGGGGCCGAGACCACGACGGCCAGGGGGCGCGCTGCCGCTCGCCCGTGGCCCGGAAGCGGGCGTAGTCCTCGACCTCAGGATGGGCCGCGACGAACCGCCGAAAATCGGCCGACCGTCCGGACGCATCGAGAAAGAACGAGCGCGCGAGCTCCTCGAGCACCCGGCGTTTCACCGCCATCTGGCGGCGGTAGTCCACCACGGGCGAGGCGCGCAACGCCTCGATCTCCCGCAGAACTTCGCCTGACGTCATGAGGGCCTGGGCGGGTGGGCAGTCCTTCAGTTCCGGAATCCGCGCCACGTCCAGATAATACTCGTTCCAGAAGAGGCGGCTGGCCGGGGCGTACGGACTCGGATCGCAGGGCTCGTCCAAGAAGGACGCGAGGAGCGGTAGCGTTGCCACCACGCTCCCCCCCAGACCGGCCACCCACTCCACCAAGTCCTCAAGATCGGTAAAATCGCCACCCCCCCAACTCCGCCCGGAGTGAAGGGCATACAGGGGAAGGAAGACGCCCCAGAGCCTTCTCACGGAGTCTTCATGAGAGGCATACGCCCGCAGGGGGCCAGAGATGATCATGGAATTGAGAAGCCTCCCATGGGTTTCCAGCGTCAACCGATGGTATCCCCAGGGCAGCCGATGAGGAAGGGGAAGCCTCTTACCCACATAGCGCTTGCCCTCCACTTCGACAGACCCTACCGACGCCAACCGAGCCGAGTGCACGGCCCACTTCTCGACGTCTCCGGACTCGAGCCTGAGGTGGCACGCCACGGGGCCTCTCGCCTGATCGGCGGGCAGGCGAAGTTCGAGGGCGGCAGGCCCTCCCTCCCAGGCCACGGTGACCGGCTCTACCCCGCGCTTCCACAGGCGCTCCCGGCGCTCCCGGAGGGCCGCTGCAGCGTCGTGAAAAGACTCAAGGGGCGCTCCCAGCGCCCTGAGCACCAGCCGAAGGGCTTCCGGTGAGGCCGGTCTCCGACGACGGGCGACGTCGTCGTACGCCGTCTGCACCCCGTACAGGCGGGCGAGCGCACGGAGCGGCGCCCCGTGCGGGGATGCCGCCCGCCTCATCCCTCACCCTCCAGCAATTCCAGGATGCCCTGGATGGGGATCCGCACCCAGTCCGGCCGGTTGTTCAACTCGTAAGCCAGCTCATACACGGCCTTCTCCAGGAGGAAGGCATCGAGGAGCACCTGGAGCTCCCCCCGGTTCCGGGGGATAAGTGGCGTCTCGCCTGCGACGGCGAGGTATGCCTTGAGGAAGACGGCGGAGACCCAGAGGGTCCAGAACCGACCCCACACCTCCAGGCCGGCGATGGTCTCGGGGCGCGAATGGATGAGCCCGGTCGCCGCCTGCTCCACCAGGGCGACACGGGTCGCATAATGGAACGAACGGAGCATTCCGGCCACGTCCCTGAGGGCCGAGCGTTTCAGCCTGCGCTCACTCAGGGGTCGCGCCGGCTCCCCTTCGAAGTCGATGATGACGAAATCCTTCCCCGTGTAGAGGACCTGCCCGAGATGATAGTCGCCGTGGCCGCGGATGCGCATCGCGGTGAT
>JAKEHP010000095.1 GCA_022614955.1 Candidatus Methylomirabilota bacterium | reverse complement strand
GGCTACAACAGTACCAGCATCGAGGACATCCTCCAGGCCACCGCGATTGGCAAAGGCACCTTCTACTACTACTTCGCGAGTAAGGAGGAGCTGGGCTTTGCCATCTTGGAATGGCAGACCACCCGGTTTGCCGAGGAGGTTCTGCGGAAGGCGTTTGAGGGGAGCCGGGCTCCGCTGGAGCAGATCAACACCTTCCTCGACCTTCTGCTTGACCTGGCCCGCAAGAGCGGGTGCAGGGGAGGCTGCCCCGTGGGGAACCTGGCCCAGGAACTGAGCGACACCCACGAGCGGTTTCGTCGGCGGCTGGAGCGGACCTTCGAGACGTGGCGGGCCTTCCTGGAGCGGACCTTGCAACGGGCCCAGGAGGAGGGGCACCTGCGTCCGGAGGCAGACCCCGCCCGCCTCTCCGGGTTCGTCCTTGCGGGAATCGAGGGGGCCATCCTCCTGGCCAAGGTGAGGAAGGACGCCGGCGTCCTCGCCGACTGCTTCGATGAGCTGAAAGCCCACCTCGGGGCATGGGCTACCGCGATCCGGCACCGACCAGTGCCGGCCGCCCCGGTCCAAGAAACATTCGGCGCCAAACGGCGTCTAAAGGGATAGCGACCATGAGCAGAGCGAATCGGAGAGCAAATCCCCTGGGGCGCAGCCGCCCGTCCGCGGCACGGGCGCTCCGCCGGGCCGCCGGGCGTCAGCGCGAAGGCCTCCCCAAAGGCCACGGGCGTCCCAGGCTGCGCCCCCTCCTGCACCGATCCCCAGGGCGACGCCCCCAGGGCGAAGCCGGGAGCGGCGCCCAGGCGGCGCGCCCCGGTTCTTCCTTGGGGCCGGCGCAGGAGAAGGTGCGAGAGATACCGACAATCGTCGAGTACAGCGCCACCAAGCGCCCGATGAACCAGTACCCGAAGCGGATCATCTCCCCACCCCGCCCCAAGACCTGCTGCGTCAGCGGGATGGTGCCCCTGGGGAAGCCGCGCCGGGAGGCCGGCTGGTTCTACATCTACAAGCGGTGCCGGACCTGCGGCTTCACCGTCCGGTCCATCGTCCGCCGGGACCCGGCCGCGGCCAAGATGCCGGCCCGGGCGGCCTTCAACTGAGGACCCCATGCGCGCCCGC
>JAKEHP010000094.1 GCA_022614955.1 Candidatus Methylomirabilota bacterium | reverse complement strand
TGGAGCTCACGCGGCAGGAGGCGGTGGCGGCGGACGCGCTGGCCGTCCTCGCCGGGCTGCCTTCGGGGCAGCGGGCCGAGCCGGCCGAGGAGCGCCTCCTGCCCGAGCCGGGCTCCCCGCCGCCCCTCGACCGATACCTGGAGGCGGCACGTGAGGACGGGCCCGGGATGCGGCGGCTGGCGGCCGGGCTCGCCGCGCGGGAGCACCAGCTCGAGGCAGAGCGGGCCACGTTCTACCCGCAGTTCTTCCTGGCGGTGATCGGCTCGATCGCCAGCACCACCAACCGGGACCGGGTGAACAACCCGTTCATCCGGGACGAGTTCGAGCACACCGAGGTGGGGGTGGTGGCGGGGCTCCGGTGGTCCTTCGACTTCGGCGTGACGGCGGGCCGGGTCCGGGAGGCGCGCGCGGAGCGGGACCGGCTGGAGGCCTTGAAGGGGACGGCGGAGGACGGGATCCCGCTGGAAGTCCGACGCCTCCACCGGGAGCTCACGGAGGCCCGGGCCGGCGCCTCCGCGACGGAAGCCTCCTCCCGGGCGGCGCGCCGCTGGTTGGTGGCGGCGGTGGCCAATTTCGATCTGGGAGTCGGGGAGGCGAAGGACGTGGCCGACGCGCTCGGTGCCTACGCGAAGGCCCAGAGCGATCACCTGCGGACGCTGTACAATGAGAAGGCGGCCCTCGCCGGGCTGGAGGCGGCGGCCGGCCGGGCCTCAGCGGGGCAGCCATAGGGGCGGGTGTGACGGCGGCCGTGACGGGTGGGACGGGCTTCTTAGGCGCTCACCTGGTTCGGGCGCTTCTCAGGGAGGGAGAGACCGTCCGCTGCCTCGTCCGCCACGGGAGCGATCGCCGGAACCTGGCGGGTCTGCCCGTGGAGATGGTGGAGGGGGACATCACCGATCCGGTCGCTGCCGCCCGGGCAGTCCGGGGCTGCGACACGGTCTTCCACCTGGCGGCCCTCTACCAGCTCTGGGTCCCGGACCCCGCCCCCATGTACCGGGCGAACGTGGGCGGGACCCGAACCATCCTCACGGCCGCGGGGGAGGCGGGTGCGAGACGGATCGTGTACACCAGCACTGTGGGGGCCCTGGGGAACCCGGGGGACGGGGCCCCCGGGACGGAGAAGACCCCCGTCACGCTGGCCGACATGGTGGGGCACTATAAGCGATCCAAGTTCCTGGCGGAGCAGGAGGCGCTGCGCCTGGCCCGCTCCGGCCTGCCGGTCGTGATCGTGAACCCGACGGCCCCCGTGGGGGCCTACGACGTGAAGCCCACCCCCACCGGGCAGATGATCGTGGACTTTTTGCGGGGACAGATGCGGGGGGTGCTGCGCACCGGGCTCAACCTGGTGGCGGCCTCCGACGTGGCGGCTGGGCACCTGCTGGCCGCGGAGCGGGGGAAGGTGGGGCACCGGTACATCCTGGGACACGCCAACCTGATGCTCCAGGAGATCTTCGCCCTCCTGGCCGGTCTCACCGGGGTCCCCGCCCCTCGCCTCCGGGTCCCGTACGTCGTCGCGGTAGCCGCCGCGGCTGCTTCGGAGGGTCTCTCCCGCCTGACGGGGCGCCCGCCCCGGATCC
>JAKEHP010000093.1 GCA_022614955.1 Candidatus Methylomirabilota bacterium | reverse complement strand
TTCCTCGAGATCCAGAACCGGCGCCGCGGTATTTCCCCTTGCCATCTCCCCACCCTCCGGGGGCGGCCGGATCGGTCTGCCGGACGTTAGTGCCGGATGAGCACGAACACCACCGAACCCGCGTACAGGGCCAATAGCACCCCGAGGAGGATTACCCCCAGGCGTCGGTTCCGCTGTCCCACATCCTGGCGCCGAAAACTCTCTACCATCGCTAGAAGCGGACCTTGTCGAGCGCCATCACCACGAGCAACGCCGGCAGATAGACCAGGGAGGCCCACAGGAGGCGCCGCGCGGCCGCCGCAGAGCGGGACACCGCGAGGCCGATCCCGCACCCCAGGAACGCGGCCCCGAAGGCGAGGGCCGCGATGAAATACACCGACCCGGCCAGACCGGTGAGCGTCGGCAGGAGGCTCACGGCCAGCAGCGCCAGGCAGTGGGCCACGACCTGCCGCCCGGTGCTCCGCCCGTCCGGCTCCAGGACCGGCAGGAGCCGGAGGCCCGCCCGGGCGTAATCCTCCCGGTAGAGGCAGGCGATTGCCAGCGAATGGGGGATCTGCCAGAGGAACAGGATCGCGAAGAGCAGCCAGCCCCCCAGCCCCAGCTCCCCCCGGGCCGCCGCCCAGCCGATCACCGGGGGCAGCGCGCCCGGCACCGCCCCCACCACGCTGCAGAGCGAGGTCTTCCGCTTGAGGGGCGTGTAGAGGAAGAGGTAGCTGCTCACGATCCCCGCCGCCACGAGGCCGCTCAGCGCGTTCACTGCGAACGTCAGGAGGAGCAGCCCGGCCGAGGTGATCGCCGCCCCGAACGCCAGCACCTCGATCGGCCGGAGCCGGCCGTCGGGGAGCGGCCGGAGCCGCGTCCGCTCCATCCGGGCGTCCACCTCCCGCTCCAGCAACTGGTTCAACGCGATCGCCCCGCCCGCCGCGAGCGCCGTCCCAATGAGCGTCGCGAGCAGCGCGCCGTAGTCCGGCCCATTCCAGGAGCCCAGGTAGAACCCGACGAGGGTGGTGACCAGGACCATCAGCACCACCCGGGGCTTGGTCAGCGCCAGGAAGTCCGCCGCCCGCCGGCGCACCTGGGTCAGCCCGAGCTGCAAGGTCTCCGTGTGGACCGTCATGCCGGCACCTGCCCCCGGACGAGTTCCCGTCC
The DNA here is from genome assembly GCA_022614955.1 of Candidatus Methylomirabilota bacterium. GTDB lineage: Bacteria > Methylomirabilota > Methylomirabilia > Methylomirabilales > JACPAU01 > JACPAU01. The sequence goes on along the minus strand of JAKEHP010000093.1, from coordinate 50 downwards.
GGCCACGGGCTTCGGCCACGCCGACAGGCGAAAGGCGCGGAGCGTCAGGG
>JAKEHP010000016.1 GCA_022614955.1 Candidatus Methylomirabilota bacterium | reverse complement strand
GTCCCCTCCTATGTGCTCAACCCCCCTCAACCTGACCTTCTCCCCCCAAGGGGAGAAGGAACCGATGGGGGGAATCTGGATCAGGCCACTACGTCCGCGCCCAGCCGCTGATCCCGAGGGTCCGGCAGAAGGTCTCGGCCTTGAGCAGGGTCTCCTCGTACTCCTGCTCGGGCGACGAGTCGGCGACGATCCCGCCGCCGGTCTGGAAGTAGATCCTGTCCCCCGTCACGATGGCGGTCCGGATGGCGATGTTCAGCTCCATGTCGCCGGAGAATCCGACGAACCCGATCGCCCCGGTGTAGAGCCCGCGGGCCGTCGGCTCCACCTCGTCGATGATCTCCATGGCGCGGATCTTCGGGGCCCCGGTGATCGAGCCGCCGGGGAAGGTGGCCCGCAGGCAGTCCATCGGCCCGACCCCCTCCTCGAGGGTGCCGGCCACGGTCGAGACCATGTGGTGGAGCGTATGGTAGGTCTCGATCGTCTCGAACTCGTCCACATGCACCGAGCCGGTCGTGCAGATCCGACCCAGGTCGTTCCGCTCCAGATCCACGATCATCACATGCTCGGCCCGCTCCTTCTCGGACTGGCGGAGGTGGCCGATCAGGCGCGCATCCTCCTCCACCGTCAGGCCGCGAGGGCGTGTCCCCTTGATCGGGCAGGTGGAGATCCGATCGCCCTCCACCAGGAGAAAGCGTTCCGGCGAGTTGGACAGGACCTGGAACGCCCCGCAGTCCAGATACGCCCCGAAGGGGGCCGGGAAGCGGCTCCGGAGCCCCGAGTAGAGGGTCCAGGGATCGCCCGCGAAGTGGGTGGCGAAGCGCTGTGAGATGTTCGCCTGGTAGATGTCGCCGGCCGCGATGTATTCCAACACCGCCTCGAGCGCCTTGAAATACGATCCCCTCGACATGTTGCTCTCGAGCGGGAGGTGGGACTGCGCCGGCTCGAGCGGTCTCCTCTGGCCGACCGCTCGCGCACGCCGGATCAGGTCGAGCCCCTCTTGCAGCCGCTGCCGAGCCCGTCGCGTTCGCCCCTCGCCAGGGGGAAGGGGCAGGCCGGATGAGACCACCCGGAGTCGGCCGCTCTCCGGCTCCCACCAGAAGAGGAGATCGTAGAAGTGCAGGACGCAATCGGGGAGGCCGAGGTCATCGACCGCCAGAGCCGGCAGCCGCTCCAGATGATGGCGGAGATCGTAGCCGAAGTACCCGATGGCGCCGGCCGCGTAACCCCTATCGACCGGCCCGGCGTGCCGATACTGCTGGAGCAGGCCGTCGAGGTGCTTGAACGGGTCCCCGGTGAACCGCCGCGTCTCTCCATGCGCGGTCAGCGTGATCTCGT
>JAKEHP010000571.1 GCA_022614955.1 Candidatus Methylomirabilota bacterium | reverse complement strand
CCTTTCGACCTGAGCGAGGTGCTCCTCATCGCGACCGCGAACTTCATCCAGAACATTCCGGGCCCGCTGCTCGACCGGATGGAGGTGGTGGAATTCGCGGGCTACACCGAGCGGGAGAAGCAGGCCATCGCCCGCAAGTATCTCATGCCCCGGCAGTTCATGGAGAACGGGGTGACGCCGGAGCAGCTCACCATCACCGACGAGGCGCTGGCGGAGGTGATCACCAGCTATACCCGGGAGTCCGGGGTCCGGCAGCTGGAACGCGAGATCGGACGGCTGGCCCGCAAGGCGGCCCGGAAGATCGCGGCGGGGGAGGTCGAGCGGCTCGACGTCGATCGGGAGATGGTGGACGACCTGCTGGGCCGGCCCCGGGTGCACCCGGAGAAGATGGCCTGGGAGGACGAGGTCGGCGTGGCCACCGGGATGTATTACACCCCGACCGGCGGGGACATCATGTTCGTCGAGGCCTCCACCATGCGGGGCAAAGGCGAGCTGGTGCTGACCGGCCAGCTCGGTGACGTCATGAAGGAGTCGGCCCGCGCCGCCTGGACCTATGCCCGGTCGCACGCCGGCGGACTGCAGATCCCCGACGAGATGTTCGACCGCGACATCCACATCCATGTCCCGGCGGGCGCGATCCCCAAGGACGGGCCGTCGGCCGGAGTCACGATGGCCTCGGCAGTGGTGTCAGCCCTCTCGGGGCGGTCGGTCCGGCACGATATCGCCATGACCGGCGAGATCACGCTGCGGGGGCGGGTGCTCCCGATCGGTGGGGTGAAGGAGAAGGTGCTCGGCGCCGTTCGGGCCGGCATCGCCCGGATCATCCTGCCCCGGGAAAACGAGCCGGATCTCGAGGACCTCCCCCAGGAGGTCCGGGACCGGATCGAGGTTTCCCTGGTGTCGGAGCTGGGGGAGGTACTCGCCCTCACCCTCCGCGGGGCGACCTTCCGAGAAGGGCGGCTGCTCTTTGGAGACGAGAAGAATCCGCGGGATGTGATGCCGTTGTCGGGCGGATTCAGACATTAACAGCGTGAAGGGTGAAGAAGGCGCCGAGGCCCCTTCACCCTTCACCCTTCACGCTTCCCTCTTCACCCGTTCCCCCTTCACTGCTTTTCCAGCTTCTCCTTTCGCAATGCCCGGCTG
>JAKEHP010000570.1 GCA_022614955.1 Candidatus Methylomirabilota bacterium | reverse complement strand
GAGCGCGAGGGTGCTGAGGACCTTGTACACCACGTCCAGCCCCTCGCCCGACGTGGCGTACTCGTGGGCCTGCTGCATGAACGCGTCCACGTTCATCTGTCCCGCGAACCCTTCCCCCCGGCCCCCGCCGGCCATCTTCATGTCCAGCCGCTGCGCGGCCACGATGTCCTGGACCCCGAGGAGCCCGGCCCGGTCGGAGGAGAGCTCCGACTTGCGGGACCACTCGAGGAAGGCCAGCCGCACCGGCAGCACCGCGATGCTGGCAATCACGGGCAAGACTCCCAGGCTCACCAGCGCGAGGATCGCGGCGATGGTCCGGTACAGCGCGTGGCCGCTCATCACGTGCCCCAGCTCGTGGGCCAGGAGGGCCCGAAGCTCGTCGTCGTCCAGCAGCTCGATGGCTGCCGAGTGGAGCACGATGAACGGCCGGTCGATGCCGTAGGCGCCGGCGTTGAAGAACGGCGTCTGGCTCACGTAGAGCTCGGGCACCGTGGGCCAGTCGAAGGTGGTGCAGGCCTCGTTGTGCAGGTGCCACAGGCGGGGGAACTGGGCCGGGCCGACCCGGACGGCGTTCCCCTGGAAGAGGAGCCGCACCCCCCGCTCTCCGCCCAGGAGCGCGAGCACCTTGCGGATCACCTCGTCCACCCCCGGCACGGCCCGGAGCGCCTGGAGAGCGGCCCGGTCGGCCGGGTGCTCCCAGGAGACCGCGGCAATCTGGGGGAAGGTGGTACGGGAGCGGGTGGCGGGCAGGGAGGTGGACATCGTGTCGCTCATGGTTGGGGATACGAGTGGTACGCAGGCGGCCGATGGCGTGTTTCAGAATGGGACAACGGCGGCCTCAGGTCGCCAGTCGCAAGATCGCTGGTCGGACCGCCCTCAGGCTTGCCACCTGCGATGGTGGACCTGCGACCAGTCATCGACTCCTCTCGAACGCCTGGTCCAGGTCCGCGATCAGGTCCTCGGAGTCCTCCACACCGCAGCTCAGCCGCACCAGGCCGTCGGTCAGGCCCATGCGTTCCCGCATGGCCGGGGGCACCGAGGCGTGGGTCATGGTGACGGGGTGCCCGATGAGGCTCTCGACCCCGCCGAGTGACTCCGCGAGGGCGAAGATCCGGGTGGCCTCGACGAAGCGCTTGGCCCGGGCCGGATCGCCCAGGTCGAGCGAGATCATGCCGCCGAAGCCGGACATCTGGCGGCAGGCCAGGTCGTGCTGGGGGTGGGAGGGGAG
>JAKEHP010000092.1 GCA_022614955.1 Candidatus Methylomirabilota bacterium | reverse complement strand
GTTGTGGACGGCCAGGACCGGCTTGCCGGCCACCCCTAGCTCCTCCAGAACCCGCTCCACGACGCTTCGCTGCTCCGCCGCCTGCGGGTGGCTGGCGTCAATGACGTGCACCAGGGCATCGGCTTCCTGCACCTCCTCCAGCGTCGCCTTGAAGGCCTCCACCAGTTGGGGGGGAAGCTTCCGGATGAACCCGACCGTGTCGGAGAGGAGCGCCGCCCGCCCAGAGGGGAGCTGAACCTTCCGGAGGGTGGGATCCAGGGTGGCGAACAGCTTGTCGGCCACGTAGGCGCGCGCGTGGGTGAGCGCGTTCAGGAGACAGGACTTGCCAGCGTTCGTGTAGCCGACCAGGGCCAGGATGGGGATGGGGATCTTCTGGCGCGGGCGCCGCAGCACCCCCCGGTGGCGCCGCACCTTGCGCAGGTCCCGCCGGATGCGGCCCATCCGGACCCGGAGCCGGCGCCGGTCCGACTCGAGCTGGGTCTCGCCGGGGCCCCGGGTCCCGATCCCGCCCCCCAGCCGCTCCAGATGGGTCCACTGGCGGGTCAGGCGGGGGAGGAGGTACTGGAGCTGGGCCAGCTCCACTTGAAGCTTCCCTTCCCGGGTCATCGCCCGCTGGGCAAAGATGTCCAGGATCAGGCCGGCCCGGTCAATGACCTTGCAGCCGAGCTCCCGCTCCAGGTTCCGTTGCTGACTGCCGCTCAGGTCCTCGTCCACGATGACGACATCCACCCCCTCGCGGCAGAGGGCCCGGAGCTCCCCCACCTTCCCGGCGCCGATGAGGGTCCGGGGGTCGGGGGCCGGCCGCTCCTGGAGGACCGTGTAGCGTGGAGAGGCACCGGCCGACTCGGCGAGCCGGGCCAGCTCCTCGAGGGAATCCTCAGCGGCCCATCGCGGGGCGCGGCCTGTCCGCAGCCCCACCAGCACGGCCACTTCTCGCCGCCGCTGATCGTTCACGGGGATGATGGGCATGCCCTGCTCCTCCCGCCCCTACAGCAGCTCGCGCCGGACCCGGCGGGCCCGGTCGCACTCCGCCCAGAGGGCCGCCCCGTCGCCGGCGGTAAGCGCAGTCTCCACCCGCGCCAGGGCGGCCCGGAACCCGCGGAGGGCATCCAGAAGCGCCGGCCGGTTGGCCAGGAAGATGTCGCGCCACATGGTGGGGTCGGAAGCGGCCACCCGGGTGAAGTCGCGCAGCCCGCCCGCGCTGTAGGGGAGGACATCCCGCCCCTCGGCCTTCAGGTCCAGCATGGCGTTCATGAGGGCATAGGCCACCGCGTGGGGGAGGTGGCTGACGGCCGCGAAGATGACGTCGTGCTCCCCCGGGTCCATGGTCTCCACCACCGCCCCGACCTCCTCCCACAGGCGCCGGATTTGGGCGAGGACCTGCCGGTCGGTCCGGGGGGTGGGGGTCAGGACGCAGCGGGCCCTCTCGAAGAGGGAGGCGGCGGCGGCGGCGGGGCCGGAGAACTCCCGGCCCGCGATGGGGTGAGCCGGGACGTAGCGGCCCGCCGGGAGGCGAGCCTCCAGTCGACTCACCAGGGCCCCCTTTACGCTCCCGACGTCGGTGACGACCGCTGCCGGCCCCAGGGCGGGGGCGATGGCGGTGGCGACCTCCTCCAGCGCCCCGACCGGGACGGCCAGGACGGTCAGGTCGGCCCCGGCCGCGACGGCGGCCGCGTCGCTGCCCGCCTCGTCCACGAGGCCAAGGGCCAGCGCTTCCCTAAGCGCGGCGGGGTCCGCGTCGAAGCCAACGAGGGTCCCGACCAGCCCCTGCTTGCGGCAGGCAGCGGCCAGGCTCCCACCGATAAGGCCCAGCCCCACCACCGCCACCCGGCGGAAGAGGGGTGCTCCTGCCTGTCGCCCCCGCGTCATCTAGAGGGCCCGTCCCACCACCGGCGCCAGCGCCGTGAGGTCCGCCATGAGGCGCTCGAAGCGCTTCGGGACCAGGGCCTGGGGGCCGTCGGAAAGGGCGTCCTGCGGCTTGGGGTGGACCTCCACCATGAGCCCGTCGGCCCCGGCGGCCACCGCCGCGAGCGCCATGGGCGGCACCAGATCCCACTTCCCGGTCCCGTGGCTCGGGTCCACGAGGACCGGCAGGTGGGTGAGGGATTTCAGGGCGGGGACCGCGCTCAGATCGAGGGTGTTCCGGGTGAAGTCCTCGAAGGTCCGGATCCCCCGCTCGCAGAGGATGACATTGTAGTTCCCCTCGGAGAGGATGTACTCGGCCGACATGAGCAGCTCCTTGATGCTGCTGCTCATCCCCCGCTTCAGCAGGACGGGCTTCCGGTGGCTCCCGACTTCCTTCAGCAGGCGGAAGTTCTGCATGTTCCGCGCCCCGATCTGGATGAGGTCGGCGTACTTCAGGACGAGCGGTGCATCCCGGGGGTCCATTAACTCCGTCACGATGGGAAGCCCCGTCGCCTCCCGGGCCTCCGCCAGGTACCGGAGCGCCTCCTCCCCCAACCCCTGGAAGGTGTAGGGGGAGGTCCGGGGCTTGAAGGCCCCGCCCCGGAGCAGGCGCGCGCCAGCCGCCTTCACCGTGCGGGCCACCTCCAGGATCATCTCCCGCCCCTCCACGGAGCAGGGCCCGGCGATCACGGCGAGGCGCTCCCCCCCTACCTCCACGCCGTTGACCGGGATCACGCTGCTCTCCGCCTTGAAGTCCCGGCTGGCGAGCTTGAAGGGCTTGAGGATGGGGAGGACCTTCTCGACCCCGGGCAGGGCCTCAAGAGCCACCTCCCGCAGGATCCGCTCGTCCCCGATGGCGCCGATGATGGTCCGCTCCACCCCGCGGGAGACGTGGGGGGTGAGCCCGTACGCCGTGATCTTCTGCGCGACCTGCTCGATCTCCTGCAAGCTCGCGCCGCTCCGCATGACGATGACCATGGGGGTCCCTTCCTCAGGCGCCCAGAACCGCCCCGAGGGCATCCAGGGCCCGGGCGTTCTCGGCAGCCGTCCCGACGGTGATGCGCAAATGGGTGGGGAGCCCGTAGCCCCCCATGGGGCGGACGATGACCCCACGGCGGAGCAGCGCCTCCGCCACGGCCGCCCCGTTCCGCCGCACGTCCACCAACAGGAAGTTGGTCACGCTCTGGACCGCGGGCAGCCCGAGGGCAGCGAGCCCGGCGGTGAGCGCCGTCCGGCCCTCCGCCGTCCCGGCGACCGTCCGATCCACGTGCGCGCGATCCTCCAGGGCGGCGGCCGCAGCACCCTGGGCCAGCGCGTTCACGTTGAAGGGCGCCCGCAGGCGGTCCAAGAGGCCAATCAGCTCGGGCGGGCCGATCCCGTAGCCCACCCGGAGTCCGGCCAGCCCGTAGATCTTGGAGAAGGTGCGTAGGACGAAGCAGCGGCGGCCCTCCCGGACCCAGTCCAGGCTCCGCGGGCGCTCCCTCTCCGGCAGGAACTCCCAGTAGGCCTCATCCAGGACCAGGAGAGGCTCCGGGGGGAGGCGGCGGACGAAGGCCTCCAGGGCCGCCGGAGGCACCGCCGTCCCCGTGGGGTTATTGGGGTTCCCCACGAAGAGGAGCTTGGTTCGCGCACTCACCACCGCCGCCATCCCCGGGAGGTCGTGGACAAAGTCCCGGCAGGGGACCTCCACGGCGACCGCCCCCAGGGCCTGGCAGACCATCCGGTAGACGATGAAGGCGGGTTGCGCCATCACGGCCTCGTCCCCGGGTTGCAGGAAAATCCGCGCCGCCAGCTCCAGCAGCTCGTTCGAGCCGTTGCCCAGGGCGATCTGGGCTGACGCGACCCCGAGGCGCTCCGCCAGATGCGCCTTGAGCGCGGTCCCGGCCCCGTCCGGGTACCGGTGGACGGCAGCGGCGGCCTCCTGGATCGCCTTCACGGCGAGGGGCGAGGGACCGAAGGGGTTCTCGTTGCTGGCCAGCTTGGCCGCGCCGGCCACCCCGTACTCCCGCTCCACCTCCTCGATCGGCTTGCCGGGGCTGTAGGGGAGGAGGGTCTTCAGGTACGGAGAGGCCATGGCGCTGAGCGATCGGGTCACTGCATCACCTAGAGGGAGGGGGCGCGCTTCTTCTCGCTGGGATACGAGCCGAGCACCTTGAGGAAGAGACACTGGTCCGCGAGGTGAGCGAGGGCGCGCTGCACCCGCGGGTCCTCCCCGTGCCCCTCGAAGTCCACGTAGAAGAGGTACTCCCACACCTTCGTCTTGGAGGGGCGGGACTCGATCTTGGTCAGGTTGATTCCTCCCTCTGCAAAGGGCTCCAGCATCCGGTAGAGCGCCCCGACCCGATCCTTGATGGAGAAGAGAATGGAGGTCTTATCGTGCCCCGTGCTGGGGGTACCCTTCCGGCCCACGATGAGGAAGCGGGTGAAGTTGTTGGCCGCGTCCTCGATCCGGGCCGAGATCACCTTCAGGCCATATAGTCGGGCCGCCAGCTCGGAGGCGATCGCGGCGGCGCTCGGATCCCGGCTGGCGATCTCGGCAGCGGCGGCCGTCGAGGCCACCTCCCGGACCGGGACGTGCGAGAGGTTCGCCTCCAGCCACCGCCGCGACTGGGCGATGGCGTGGGCGTGGGAGTAGATCTTCTCGATGGCAGCCTTCTCCCCGCTCAGCGAGAGAAGGTGATGGGAGACCTCGAAGAGGATCTCCCCGCAGATCTTGAGATCGGAGTCCACGAACATGTCCAGGGTGTGGCTGACCACCCCCTCCGTGGAGTTCTCGATCGGCACCACTCCGTACTCCACCTTTCCCTTCTCCACCTCCTGGAAGACATCCCGGATGCTCCCGACCGGGAGGAACTCGGCCGCGTCCCCGAACCGCTTCAGGCAGGCCAGGTGGGTGAAGGTGCCCTTGGGGCCCAGATAGGCCACCTGGAGGGGGTGCTCCAGGGCGCGGCAGGCGGAGATGATCTCCCGGTAAACGGAGCGGATGGCGTTCCCGGGGAAGGGGCCGGGGCTTTCCTGTGTCAGGCGCTCCAGGATCTCCTCTTCCCGCTGGGGGGCGTGGAAATCCAGTCCCTCCCGGAGCTTCACCTGCCCCACCTGCTGCACCACCGCGGCCCGCCGGTTCAGCAGGTCCAGGATCTGCTGATCAATGGCGTCAATCCGCTTCCGGAGGTCGTCCAGGTCCATGCCAGCGCCCCGCTGCGCCCTCGGCGCGAAACACGGTCGCACTATAGCCTAAGCCCCAGGGGCCTTCAAGGGCCTTGTCCTCCCGAGCGCCCGCAGGGCGGCCATCTCCCGCTCGCTGAGGGGCCGCCACTCCCCCCGCCGGAGCCGCCCCAGCCTGAGCGGGCCGAAGGCCACGCGGCGCAGGCGCAGGACCGGGTGCCCGAGAGCCTGGCAGAGACGGCGGACCTCGTGGTGCTTTCCCTCCGCCACCACCACTTCCACCCAGGCGTTCCGGTCCGTCGCCTTGAGGGGACGGGCCGCGAGGGCCCGCAGGCGCTCGCCCTGGACGCGTACCCCACGGCACATGGCGGCCAGGGTCGTCGGCGAGAGGACGCCCCGGACCCGGGCGTGATAGGTCCGGGGGACGGCGAAGGCCGGGTGCAGCATGCGCTGCATGAGCGCGCCGTCGTTGGTGAGGAGGAGGAGCCCCTCGGAGGCAAAGTCGAGCCGGCCCACCGGGAAGACGCGGGGGAGGCGGCGGGGCAGGAGGTCGGTCACAACCGGTCGCCCCTGGGGGTCCCGGAGGGAGGTGATGACACCTGGCGGCTTGTGGAGGAGGACGTAGACAGGGGTGGCAGCCCGGGGGAGGGGGCGGCTGTCCACCTCGATGGTGTCAGCGGCCGGATCCGCCCGGGTCCCGAGCCTCTGGACCACCACCCCGTTGACCGCCACCCGCCCCTCTCGGATCAGCCCCTCGCAGGCGCGCCGGGAGCCGAACCCGGCCCGGGCCAGGATCTTCTGGAGCCGCTCCTCGGACCCCGTCACCCCCTCCCCTTCGGGGCCGCGGCCGACGGGGAGGCAGGCGGGGACGCCGGGCCCGGGCCAACCGGGGGACCAGCCGGCTCCGGCTCCCCGAGGGGGTCGTACTCCATCGGCCGGGGGGCCTGAGGGGAGGCCACCAGGGCTTCGATCTCCCGCAGGGTGGGAAGCTCCGAGAGGTCCTGGAAGCCGAAGTACTCCAGGAAGTCCTTGCTGGTCCCGTACAGCATGGGGCGGCCCGGCTCCCGCTTCCTCCCCAGGATCCGGATTAGCCCCCGCTCCCCCAGCGTCTTGAGGACGCCATCAATGTTGACCCCCCGGACCGCCTCTACCTCGGCCTTCGTGATGGGCTGCCGGTAGGCGATGATGGCGAGGGTCTCCAGAGCCGGCCGGGAGAGGCGGCTCGGGCGGACGGCCGTGAGGCGAGCCAGCGTGTCCGCCACTTCCGGACGGGTGGCGAGGCGGAAGCCCCCCGCCACTTCGTCGACCATCAGCCCGGACTCGGGGGAGGCGTAGCGGGTCCGGAGGGCCGCCAGCGCAGCCGCCAGCTCTTCCGCCGAGAGCTCGGGCAGCAGCTCCCCCAGGCGCTCCCGGGGGAGCGGGTCGGGGCTGGCGAAGAGGAGGGCCTCCAGGGCGGCGACCGGCTCGGGACTCATGCCTCCTCCGCCGGGTAGATCAAAATCTCGCCGAAGGCAGCGGCCTGCCGCACCCTGAGTGCCCCCTGCCGCAGCAGCTCCAGGAGGGCTACGAAGGTGGCGATGACCGTCCGGCGGTCCGCATCGGGAGGGAAGAGAGTGAGGAAGCGGAGCGGCCGCTCGCGGGAGAGACGATCCAGCAGCTCCACCATCCGCTCCCGGATGCGGAAGGGGCGGGGCGTCACCTCCACGTCGGGTCGCCCCGCGGCCCGCTTCAGGACCTCCTGAAAGGCAGCCAGCAGGTCGAAGAGGTTGAGCTCGAGGGGGCCCCGTCCCGGAGGAGCCTCCAGGGCGGCGCCCCGCGTGAAGATCTGCCGCCGCCGCTCCTCAAAACTCGCGAGGTCGGCGGCCGCCGTCTTGAACCGCTGGTACTCCAGGAGCATGTCCACCAGGGGCTGGCGGGGATCCTCCTCCTCGATCGGCCCCTCGACCGCCTCCGCGGGCGGCAGGAGCATCTTGGACTTGATGTAGATGAGGGTGGCAGCCATGACGAGGAACTCCCCCGCCACCGCCAGGTCCAGCTCCTGCATCGCCGTCAGGACCCGGAAATACTCCTCCGTGATCCTCGCGATGGGGATGTCGGCGATGTCAATCTCGTTGACCCGGATGAGGTGGAGCAGCAGGTCTAACGGGCCCTCGAACTGCTCCAGCTTCACCTGGTAGACCATGCTCACTCCCCTTGGAGGAGGGCCATCAGGTACGGCCAGAGCGCGATCAGCAGGACGGCCGCCCCCAGGATGGTGGCCGCGACCAGTCCGGCGGGGTCAAGGGGGCGCATGCGCGCTACCGCCGCCGCGCCGCGCGGGCCCGCGCCGTCCCCGGCCGCCGTCCCCGGGCCGTCCGCCCGGTCGGGGCGGGTGTCTGCGTGGGCAGCGGGCTCTCCTCCTGCGGGGGCCGCTCCAGGCCGAAGGTGTCGTGGAGGGCGCGGACGGCCCGCTTCACGCATTGGGCCTCGATGACGCAGGAGACCTTGATCTCGGAGGTGCTGATCATCAGAATGTTGATCTTCTCCCGGGCCAGCGCCTCGAACATCCGGGAGGCGACGCCCGAGTGAGTCCGCATCCCCACGCCCACGATCGAGACCTTCGCGATCTGGTCGTTCCCCAGCACCTCGGCGGCCCCGATCTCCGCCGCCACCCCCCGCACGATCTCCAGGGTCTTGTGGTAGTCCGGGCGGGGGACGGTGAAGGAGATGTCGGTGGTGCTGCCGTCCTGGCTGATGTTCTGGACGATCATGTCCACCACCACATTAGCCTCGGCCACGGCCCCGAAGAGCTTGGCGGCGACCCCCGGGCGGTCCGCCACCCGGGCCACGGTGATCTTGCCCTCGTTGGCGTTGTACGCGATCCCCGAGACCACCACCTTTTCCATGGCGGCATCCTCCGCGACGACCAGGGTCCCCGCGCTGGCCGAGAAGCTGGACCGGACGTGGATCGGCACCTGGTAGTTCTTGCCGTACTCGACAGACCGGGTCTGGAGCACCTTGGCCCCCAGGCTGGCCAGCTCGAGCATCTCCTCGTACGAGATCCGCGCCAGCTTGCGGGCGCCCGGGACGAGGTTCGGGTCCGCGGTGTGGACCCCCTCCACATCGGTGTAGATCTCGCAGACCTCAGCCCCCAGCGCGGCCGCCATCGCCACCGCGGTCAGGTCGGAGCCGCCCCGGCCCAACGTGGTGACCTCGTCCTCCGCCGTCACCCCCTGGAAGCCAGCCACGATCGCGACCTCCCCGGCTTCCAGCGCCTCCAGGACCCGCCGGGTGTCAATGCTGAGAATGCGGGCCTGACTGTGGGCCTCGTCGGTCAGGATCCGGACCTGGGTCCCGGTGAAGGAGCGCGCCTTCCAGCCTAGCTCCTGGATGGCCAACGAGAGGAGGCCGATGCTCACCTGCTCCCCGGTCGCGAGGATCACGTCCAGCTCCCGCTCGTTCGGCCGCTCGGCGATGCCGTGGGCCAGCTCGAGAAGCCGGTCCGTCTCCCCGGCCATGGCGGAGACCACCACCACCACGTCGTGGCCCGCCTGGCGCGTCCCCACCACCCGGCGGGCCACGTTGTGGATCCGCTCGATGTCCCCCACGCTAGTGCCGCCGTACTTCTGCACGATGAGCGCCACGACCAACCTCAGTACACTCTAGGAGGCCCGCACCGCCCGCTGGCCGAACTTCTGCTCTTCCCCCCGCCAGAGGCGGCGGATATTCTCGTGGTGCCGAACGACGATCATCGCGGCCAATGCCAGCACCAGGGCGAGGAGCGGGCCCCGGCCCTCCCACGCCGCGGTGGCCACGGGGAGGCTGCCGGCAGCCACCAGCGCCGCCAGCGAGGAGTAGCGGAAGCAGAGGGCGGTGAGCAGCCAGACCAGGACCGCCGTGAGCCCGACGGCCGGGAGCGCGGCCAGGACCACCCCCAGCCCCGTGGCCACCCCCTTCCCACCGCGGAACCGGAGGAAGACTGGAAAGCAGTGGCCCAGGAACGCGGAGAATCCAGCAGCCGCCACCCAGACGTCGCCGGCCGCGAGGGCCCTGGCCGCCAGGACTGGGGCCGCCCCCTTCAACCCGTCCAGCAGCAGCGTCGCCGCCGCCTCCGCTTTTCCGACGACCCGGAGGACGTTGGTGGCTCCGATGTTCCGGCTCCCCCGCTCGCGGACGTCCACCCCCCGCAGCCAACCGAGAAGGAGGCCGAACGGCACCGAGCCCACCAGGTAGCCGCCCAGGACCAGCAACAGATTGGCCTCCACCCGCCCCCCTCAGCCGTGCAGGTCAATCTGCCGCCAGAACCTCCGAAAGTAGTCCACCCCGGAGAAGACGGCGATCGCCATCGCCCCCCACAGGACCCCTCTCCCGAGCCACACGGGCCAGTCTCCGAGCGGCGCCCCCCGCAGGCTCAGGATGAGGAGCGTGACTGCAACCACCTCGGCCGCCATCTTGACCTTCCCCCAGTCGCTGGCCGCGATGACCACCCCCTGGGCCGCGGCGATCCCCCTGAGGCCGGTCACGGCGATGTCCCTCCCCACGATGAGGACCACGATCCAGGCGGGGATCTTGTCCACCTCGACCAGGGAGATGAGGGCTGCAGCGATCAGGAGTTTGTCGGCGACGGGATCGAGCAGGGTGCCGAGCGTCGTGACCTGCCGGCGGCGACGGGCCAGGTGGCCGTCCAGCCAGTCCGTGAGCACCGCCAGAAGGAACACCGTCACGGCCACGATCGGGTAGGGTCTGGCGGTGGCGATGAGGAACACCATCAGGACAGGGATCAGGAAGATCCGGATGACTGTGAGGGTGGTCGGGAGGTTCACCGCGCCTCACCGACGGTCGCTGGGGGCCGTCGCGGGCGTCGGGGCCACGCCCAGGTCCCGGGCCACGCCGTGGACGACCTCCGGGTCGATCCGGTCCTTCTTGAGGAGGAAGCCTTCCAGGAGGGCATTGTCGCAGAGGGTATTGATGAGCCGGGGGATGCCCCGGGCGTGGCGGTGCACCGCCTCCAGCGCCTCCGGGGTGAAGAGCTCGCGGCTAGCCCCGGCCACCCGCAGCCGGTGCTGGATATAGGCCCGGGTGGCCTCGGGGGTGAAGGATCGCATCCGGCACTTCATGGCCACCCGCTGCGCCAGCGGTGGGTCCACCGCCAGGTGCTCCTCCAGCTCGGGGAGGCCGAAGAACACGAAGGTGATGAGCTTGCCCTCCGGGACCTCCAGGTTCAGCAGGCCCCGGAACTCCTCCATGATCTCCCGCCGATGGAGCATGTTGGCCTCGTCAATCAGCACGACGGCCTTCTTCCCCCGGGCCTGCAACTCCACCAGCCGCTGGTACAGCAGGGTGAGGATGGCGACCTTGTCGGCGTTCTCGGGGACCTGCTCCACCCCGAGCTGCAGGGCGATCTTGCGGAGGAGCCACTCGGGGGTGATCGCGGAGTGGATGATGACCAGCAGGGCCGACTCCACGTGGCCCTCGTCCAGGGCGTCCAGCATCCGGCGGGCCAGCATGGTTTTGCCCGTCCCCAGGTCCCCCACCACCACCGCCAGCCCCTTCATGGTACTGATGGCGTGCATGAGACGGGAGAGCACGTCTGCGTGCTGGCTCCCGTCGAAATAGAAACGGGGGTCAGGGGTGTTGGAGAAGGGCTGCTCCCTCAATCCGTAGAACTGCTCGTAGCTCATGGGCGCCTTCCCCCGCGGCGCAGCAACGGTGCTCCCTGCACGCAACCCTTGCTACCGAGCGACGACTAGATGAAGGAGATCTTCTTCTTGCTCTTCCCCGGCGTTTGCGGCGCCGCGGGGGGCGTCGGGGCAGGAGCCTGGGGGGGCGGGGCGGGGGCCTCGGGGGCTCGGGCGGCGGCGCCGGTCCGACCTCCCTCGGCGGGCGGCTCCTTCAGCCGCCCCTTCAGGTCCCGCAGGCGGGCCTTGACGTCCCGGAATTTGGGTGCCTCCTCCTGGAGGGCGCTCAGAACGGCGTAGGCTTTGGTGGGGTTCCCTCCGGCCTCGTAGGCGGTGGCCAGATCGTACCGGAGGCCCCACCCCTCCTCCCCCCTGGCGCCCGGCAGGCTGAGGGCGCGCTCCAGCTCCGTGACGGCCTGGCCCGCGTCCCCCTTGGCCAGGAAGCAGAGTCCCAGGAGGTTCGCGCAGGGGAGGGTCCGCTGCGGTTCCTTCGCGGCCAGGCGGAATTCCTCGATGGCTTCGTCGTAAAGCTCCATCTCCTTGTACGCAATGCCCAGGTTGTAGTGGGTCTCGTAGTCCTCCGGCCCGAGCTGCTCCCGGACGCCCTTCTGGAACTCCTGCAGGATCTCCGCCAGGAGGGGGGCCGCGTCCCGGGGGGAGGGGCCGACGCCGATCTCCTTGGTCAGCTCGGCGCCCAGATCCACATACCCCCCCTCGCCGGGGCCTTCGTCCTGGGCTACCTTGAAGACTGCCGTGACGTCCGCGGCCGACGGCTGGAAAAAGGGGGGGCGCACCGGGGGCGGCGGGGTCGGCCGCACCGGGACGGTGGGGGGCAAGGGGGTCGGGCGGGCCGGCTTCGGGGGGGGCGGCGGCGCCGGCTCCGGGCTGAGGTCCACCCGGAGCCCCTCCGGCGGGGCGGGCTCCTCGAGCAGCTCCACCACCGCCTCTGCCCCTTGGTCCGTCAGGTCCGTCCCGATGTCCGCGGTGGAGACCTCGGGGGCCGGCGCCGCGGCGCGCCCCGCCGCCAGGGCTTCGAGCCGCCGCCGCGCCCCGGCGTTCGTCGGGTCCGCACTCAGGATCCGCTTCAGAACACCCCGAGCCTCCTCCACCATCTTCTGCTGGATAAAGAAATCCGCCTCGGCCAGGTCCTCCTCGACCGTCGCACCCGTCAGGAGCTCCGGCAGCTCCAGGGCCGCCCCGAGCGGCTCGGCCTCGGCCACCTCCTCCGCAGGCCTGGCCACCTCGACCGGGACCGGTGGAGCCACCGGGCGCGCCGGGGCGGCGGGCGGGCCTCCCGCGCTGACAGCTCCAGCCGAGAGGCGCTCCAGGGCTTTCTGCACCTCCACATTGCCGGGGTCCAGCTTGACGCAGGACTCCAGCTCTTCCGTCGCCTGGGCAGTCTCCCCCTGGCTGACGAGAATGGAGGCGATGCTCAGGCCCTCCTTGACCACCTGGTCCGCCAGGTTCCGGTCCAGGTAGATCAGCTTGAGGCGCCGGCGGGCCCCGAGGTTGCGGGGGGAGAGGGTGAGGGCTTGTTGGAGGTGCTCGATCGCCTGGTCCACCAGGCCGTACTTCAGGTAGACCTCTGCCTTCGCCAGGTCATCGCTCACCTGGCCTTCCTCCGCTTCGGCGGGCAGGGCTTCGACCGGGGTCGGGGTCCCGGCCATGTCCACCGCTGGACTCTCCTCCCGGGGGCCGGCCATCTCCAGCAGGACCCGCTCCGCCTCCTGGGCGATGGCCCCTGCATCCAGGCCGCCGTCCCGGGCCGCCTCCGTGAGGTCGAAGGCAGTCTCCGCCGGGCCCCCGCCCAGTTCCTTCTCGAGTTGCGCAGCGAAGGTACGGACATCCTCGGTTGCGCCCTCGTCCAGGGTGAGGGTCGCCGGCTGCTCGGAGGGAGCCTCTTCCGCTCCCGAGAGATCCACCAGGCCCGGCTCCACCTCGACGGGAGGAGGGGGCGGGGTCAGCCTGACGGTCGCGACGGCCGGGGGTCCCGAGGCGGCGGGAGGGGGGGCGGCCGAGAGGGCGGCGACTTTCTCCGCCGCGTCGCGGGCCTCCGGGTCCAGGGCCTGCAGGCTCCGGTACGCCTCGAGGGCCTCGGCCCGCTTCCCGTCCTTCTCCAGGACCTGCCCGAGTCCCCGGTAGGCGTCCGCCAGTCCGGCCTTGTCCTCCCGCCCCACCAGCATGATGTCAACCAGCGCCCTGCGGTATCCCACCTCGTCGAGCGCTTTCGCCGCCAGGCCCTTCAGGACGCCGACCACCTCCTGGCCCTTGCCGGCCTTGGCCGCAGACCCCGCGGCTTGGCGGATCTCCTCGGTCGCCTGCGCAACATCCCCCCGCTCCGCCGCGACCGCGGCGAGGCCGAGTCGGATCTCCCAGCGGCCAGGATCCAGCCGGAGGGCCTTGGTGTAGGCTTCCTGCGCCCGCCCGAGGTCCCGAGCTTCCCGGAACCCATCCCCGAGAGCCGTCCACTGCCCGGCGTCATTGGAGGCCAGGCTGGCCGCGGCCTTCAGCTCCTGCGCAGCCTCCGTCGACCCCGTCCTGGCCAGCAGGCGTCCGAGCCCGAGGTGCGCCTCGAAGGCCTTGGGGTTGATCTGGAGCATCCGCCGGAAGATCTTCTGGGCCTCCGCATTCTGCCCCGCCACCAGGCACTGCTCGGCGCTCCGGGCCAACTGGCCGTAGGCGTCCTGCCCCATCCCCCGTCGCGCCATCAATTCCGAAAGCTTGGTCGCGGCCGCCACATTGCCCGGATCCAGGGTCACGATCTTCTGGTAGACCGCCAGGGCCTCCTTCGTGCTCCCGGCGCGGGTGTAGTGCTCGGCGATGGCGAGGAGCTGCTGCTTGGCCTCCCCGACCAGCCCTTGCTCCGCGTACAGGTCGGCACAGAGGGTCTGGGCCTGCAGGTTGTCCGGGTCCAGTTTGATGACCTTCTTGTAGACCGCCGTGGCCTTGGCGGCGAACCCGTCCGTCCGGTAGGAATCCCCTAGGCGCATGTAGTGGGCGATCGCCTCGGCGCGGTTGCCGGTCCGGGCGTGAAGGTCCCCGAGCGTGTTGAGGACGCTGAGGTCGTTGGGGTCGGCCCTGAGGATATTCTGGTACTCGGCGATGGCCTTATCGAGCCGGCCCTGTTGGGTGAACGTTAGGGCCGCCTGGAGCGCCTTCCGCTTGTCGAAGGCCATGAGACTCCTTCAGCGAGGTGGCTGCGAAAGCCGGAAATCCCACGAATTGGCACGGGGAGCCTATCAAACGCGTTGAGGAGTGTCAAGGCGGGAGGCCGCGCCGGCGTATCGCCCGCGGGCCAATGCCGCGGCGGCCTCAAGTTCCACCCGGGAGGGGAGGCTCTCGGGAAGGGGGTCCCCCAGGGTCTCCTCGAATCCCTCCCGGAGCGCCTCCTCGACCCGGGAGAGGGAGGGACGTGCGCCCAGGAGATCAGTCAGGGTCGTGACTCGGCTGGTCCAGTCCCTGGCGGCCGGGCTCCGCAGTGCCGGCAGCGTCGCCTCCCAGGCGGCCCGGTCCAGGTCCAGGAGGAGCGAGCCGTGCTGCAGGACCGCGCCCCGGAGGCGCCGCTGGGCGGAGCCCACCAGCTTGCGCCCGGCCACCACCAGCTCGAAGCGCGACGCGGCCAGGAAGCAGACGCCGCTCACCGCCCCCCGCCCCGGAGAGCCCCGGCTGAAGTCGGCCGCCACGCCCAGGCGCCTGAGGCCCCGAACCAAGCAGTCGCTGATCCGCCGGTAATCTTCCTGAATTCCCCCGGGCCCGAGGAAGCCCTCGGGGAACGCGACCGCGTAGGTCAGTTCGTGCTGGTGCAGGACCGCCCGGCCTCCCGTCATCCGGCGCACGAGGCCGAACCCCAGGCGGCGGCAGGCCTCCAGGTCCACCTCTCTCTCGAGGGCCTGGGCGTAGCCGACCGACACGGCAGGCGGGTCCCAGGTGTAGAGGCGCAGGACCGGTCCCCCCTCCCCCCGCGCGCAGGAGAAGACCAGGGCATCGTCCAGCGCCATGTTGAGGGGGCCCGGCACGGGGCCCGACCGGAGGAAGCGCCAGGACGCCCGCACAGAGTGCGCCGATGGGTGAGCGGTCGGTTTCACAGGACCGCCTCCCTGCGGAGCGCTTCCACTTCCTCCGGCGGGAGCCCGAGCACCTCCTCCAGGATCTCGTCCGTGTGCTCCCCGAGCCGGGGGGGCGGGCGGCGGATCGCGGGGGGGGAACCACCCAGGGTGAAGGGGACACCGAGGAGCGGGACCGGCCCGAGGGTGGGGTGCTCCACCTCCTGGACCATCTTCAAGTGGCGGATGGCCGGGTCGGCGAGGATCTGCGCGACCGTGTTCACGGGCCCGCAGGGCAGCCCGGCCGCCTCCAGGCGCGCGAGCCACGCCGCGGTGGGGAGCGCGGCGAAGCGGGCCGCCAACAGCGGCACCAGGCGCTCCCTGTTGCGGGTCCGGGCGGCGTTGGTGGCGTACTCCGGGTCCTCCGCCCAGGCCGGCTCCCCCAGCGTCTGGCAGAAGGTCCGCCAGAGGTGATCGTTGGCGATGGCCACATTGAGGTGACCGTCGGCCGTCGCAAAGGTCTGGTACGGGACGATGTTGGGGTGCGCGTTCCCCCAGCGCCCCGGCACCTCCCGCGAGACCAGGGTGTTGCTGGCCACATTGATGAGCAGGGCGACCGCCGCCTGAAGCAGGGAGGTTTCCACGTCCTCCCCGCGGCCCGTCCGTTCCCGACGATGCAGCGCCGCCAGGATGAGGCCGGTCAACAGCAGCCCCGCCACCACGTCCACCACCGCCACCCCAACCTTGGTGGGGGGCCCGTCCGGCCAGCCGGTGATGCTCATGAGGCCCCCGACTCCCTGGGCGATGAAGTCGTAGCCGGGCTTCGCCGCCCCCGGGCCGCTCGACCCGTAGGCGGTGAGGGAGGCGTAAATGAGGCGGCCGTTGAGCCGGGCGGCCTCCGCGTAGGGGAGCCCCAGGCGCGCGAGCGTGCCGGGCCGGAAGTTCTGGATGAGGATATCCGAGGTCTGCACCAGCCGGGTGAGGAGGGCGAGGCCCCGGGAATCCTTCAAGTTCAGGGTCAGGCTTCGCTTGTTCCGGTTGATGGCGAGAAAGTAGGCGCTCTCTCCCTTGTAGAAGGGGGGCCCCCAGGATCGGGTCTCGTCCCCGACGCCGGGCTGCTCCACCTTGAGGACGTCCGCCCCCAGATCACCGAGGAGCATGGAGCAGATGGGGCCGGCCAGCACCCGGGACAGGTCCAGGACGCGGAGCCCCTCGAGCGGCCCGCCCATCACGGATTCTCCCCGAACTGCCCCTCCACGAGGGCGGCCAGCGCGGCCACCATCTCCTCCGCCATCTCCCCGCACGCCCTGAGGCGAATCCGCTTCCCCTGCGAGGCCCCGAGCGTCAGGAGGCCGAGGATGCTCTTCCCGTCCGCGGCCGCATTGTCCAGTTCCACTGTCACCTCCGCCCGGTAGCGCCCGGCCACCTTGACGAACGCGGCCGCCGCTCGCGCGTGGAGCCCCAGCCGGTTCCGGATCTCCAGCTCCCGGACCACCTCTCTCCGCACTCCGCCTCCTGCGCGCACCCTGGATCTGCTCCGAGCCGCCGCGTCACTCCTGTACCCAGGGCTCCGACAGGGCGGCACTGGAACGCAGCGGCAACGTCCGGGCGGCAGGCGGAACGTCCTGCCGACCGGACGCGGGGGTCAGGTCACGCCAAGACAGGAAGGACGCGTAGGCGAGCTCGCAGCTCCGGGCGATGACGTGGTCGAAGTTGCCCACCGGCTGGTGGGCGTGCACGCCGAAGCAGAAGGTGACGGGGGGCATGCAGCGATCAGGCGGGGCCGACCGGGCCGGTGGCCTTTTTGGCCAGGAACTCGCTGGCGACCAGGATGGTCTTCTGGCCGTACCTGCTCAGGCGGTCGGCCAGCTCCCGGAGCGGGGTTCCTTCGCGGAGGGAGGGGAGCTTGATCAGCATCGGGAGGTTCACCCCCGTCACCACCTCGAGCGCCTCCTTGTCTAGGAACGACAGGCCCAGGTTGCTCGGGGTCCCACCGAACATGTCGGTCAGGATGAGGACGCCAGCGCCAGTGCTGACCCGCTGAATGGCCCCAGCAATTTTGGTCCGCGCCTTCTCGATCTTCTCGGCGGCCTCGATGGTCACGGCCTCGGCCCGCTCGATCCGCCCCACGATCTCCTGGGCGGTCCGGAGCATCTCCAGGCCCACCTGCCCGTGGGTCACGATGACCACCCCGACCATCTTTCCCACCTTGCGCCCGCGCTCCCGCGCCTACAGCCTAGGCCCGCTCCACGTCCCGGTGTCGTACAGTCACCGGGTATCCCAGCGTCCGCAGTTGCCCCGCCACCAGCTCGGCCGCGTAGGGCGCGCGGTGGCGCCCCCCGGTGCAGCCCAGCGCCACCGTCAGGTAGGCTTTCCCCTCGGCCACGTAGCAGGGGAGGGCAAACTGCAGGAACGCCAGCACGCGGTCCAGAAACTCCTTCACCTCCGGGTAGCCCTGCAGGAAGGTGGCGATGGCGGGATCGGTCCCTGGCAGGGGCTTGAGGGCCGGGATGAAGTTCGGGTTCGGGAGGCACCGGAGGTCGAAGACCAGGTCCGCGTCCAGGAGCAGGCCGTACCGGTAGCCGAAGGAGACGAGGGCCACCGCGGTCCCCGCCCCCCCGGGCCGCTCCCCGAAGGTCTGGACCATGTACTGCCGGAGCTCATGGGGGGTGAGGGGGCTCGTGTTCAGGACCAGATCCGCCTCTCCCTTCAGGCGGCTAAGGCGCTCCCGCTCCCGGGCGATCCCCTCGGCCACCGACCCGGCCGGGGCGAGCGGGTGGGGACGGCGGGTCTCGCTGAAGCGGCGCAACAGGCTCTCGTCGCTGGCCTCCAGGAACAGGATCCGGACCCGGTGCCCGGCCTCCCGGAGAGAACGCAGCGTGTCCAGCGCCGCGTCCAGGAACTGGCCTTCGCGGATGTCAATGACCAGGCCCACCCGCTCGATCCGCCGCTCCGAGCCGGCGCAGAGCTGGGCGAAGGTAGGGATCAGGGCCGCCGGGAGGTTGTCCACGCAGAAGTAGCCCAGATCCTCCAGCCCCTTCACTGCCTGGCTCTTGCCGGCCCCCGACATCCCGGTGACGATGACGAAGTCAATGGCGGTCACTCGGTGTCTTCCTCAGAGACGGTGGGGAGCTGCGGGGGGGGCTGCAGCCGCCGGTCCAGGCGGTCGGCGAACTCCTGCGCGGGGTGGTGGCCCATCAGCTTCAGGAGGTGGTTGCGGGCAGCCACCTCCACCAGGATCGCCATGTTCCGGCCAGCGGAGACGGGAATGCGGAGGAGGGGGAGGCGGACGCCCAGCAGATCCGTGGTCTGGTCGTCCACCCCCAGGCGGTCGTACTCGGCCTCGGGCGTCCAGGGCTCCAGCATCACCACCAGCTCGATCCGCTTCCGGTACCGGATGGCGGCGATGCCGAACAGGTCCCGGATATTGATGATCCCGAGTCCCCGGATCTCCATGTGGTGCCGGATCTCCTCCGGCCCCTGGCCGATCACGATGCCGAGGGAGTCGCGGCTGACCACGATCACATCGTCGGCCACCAGCCGGTGGCCGCGGACGACCAGATCGAGGGCGCACTCGCTCTTGCCGCTGCCGCTGGGCCCCTGGAGCAGGACGCCGATCCCGTAAACGTCCACCAGCACGCCGTGGAGGCGCGCCTGCTCCGGGCCCGCGTCCGTTCCCGCCATGGCGCCCCCCGGGGGCTACACCTCGGGCTCGATGAGGCCGTACTGCCCGTCGTGGCGCCGGTACAGGACGTTCACCTGGTCGCTGACCGCGTTCTGGAAGACGAAGAAGGAATGCCCCAGGAGGTTCATCTGGAGGATGGCCTCATCCACCGTCGCCGGCTTGATGGCGAAGCGCTTCACCTTCACCACGCGGGGCGCGGATTCCTCCTCCGGTTCCTCCACCAGCGCCGCGACGGCCCCGCGGCGGAGGCCGCCCGCCGTCGCCCGCTCCCCCCCCCGGGTCCAGTGGCGGATGATCCGCTCCTTGTGGCGCCGGATCTGGCGCTCGATCTTGTCCACCACCAGATTGATCGAGGAGTACAGGTCCGGGGTGCTCTCCTCCGCCCGGATGGTCAGGTCCCGGACGTGCAGGGTGACCTCGGCGATCTGCCGGTACTTCTCCACCGAGAGGATCACGTGGGCCGCCGTGATGCCGTCCAGGAACTTCTCCACCTTGCCCAGCTTCTCCGCCGCGTAGGTGCGGAGCGCCCCCGTGACGTTCAGGTTCCGCCCAGTGATGCTCAGCTGCATCCCTCCCCTCCCGCTTAGTACCGGGCCAACTAACGTCGCCTCACGTTGTTCTCGGTCGTCGGCGGTTTGGAGCGTACCAGGGCATACGCCTCCGGCTGCCCTTCTGCCGCCGCCCGCCCGGGCTGGCCGCGACGCAGCCCTTTCCTCGCATCGGGCGGAGGAGCGGCCGGCCCGGGGAAAGGGCGGCGGCGCCGAGGG
>JAKEHP010000569.1 GCA_022614955.1 Candidatus Methylomirabilota bacterium | reverse complement strand
TGAAGAGCGCCGAGGATGCCTTCGGCGCAGCGGCCCAGCGGCTCGAGGGCCTGATTGCCGGGATGCAGCCGGAAGATCCTACCTTCTGGGACAAGTTAGCCCAAGGCGTCGGCTCCTTCTCGACGTTCCTGGTGCCGGGCCTCACCGTCCACGCCGCTGCGGCCAAGCTGGCGAGCACCGCGCCCGGGCTGGCCGCGTGGCTCGGCCCCGCCGTGATGACGTTCCTGGAGGCAGCCTCCGAGGGTGGCGGCTCCTACCGGGAACTCACCCAGCGCGGGATGGACCCTGGCGAGGCTTCGAAGGAGGCCGGCAAGGTCATCGCCAAGAACGTTGCCCTGCTGGCGGCAACGAACAAGCTCGGACTGTTCAGCAAAGACCCCAATCGTCTACGCAGGGGTTTCAAGGCAGGAGGACTTGAGGGGTTTCAAGAGGGCGAACAGTACGATATTAGCCGTGAACCCACGGGCGACCCCTACAGCGCCAAGGAATACTGGGAGTCGGTAGGCGTCGGTGCTGCCCTTGGCGGCCCCGCAGGCGCGATCACCGCCCCGCGCCGGCAGATGCCGGGCAGGGCCGTACCTGCGGAGCAGCCTGCCACACCAGCCGCAACGGTTGCCCCGCCGGTCCCGACACCGCCACCCACTCCCACTCAACGCGCTCCTGGAGCCACACAGCGGCCCGCCCCTATAGAGCCTCCCCCGTCGCCGATCGTCCAGCGGGCCGAGGAGGCGGTAGCTCGGGCCGAGGAGCTGATCGAGCGGGCCGAGGAAGTTGCTGCACTTCCACCTGGGGATGTTTCCCCGGGGACACAACCCCCCTCGCAAACAGCTCCGGTCACCGTCGAGGCCGACCTGCGCGAACCCCCCGTTCCACGTCAAACGGCTGAAGAAAGGGTTGGGCCCCGGGTACTCCCAGATGACGCAGGGCGGATGGAGCGGATCGAGGAACGGATACCCGGTCGCCCGATCCAACTCGGCCCCTCGGCTGCTGCCCAGCGAGAGGAGTTGAATCCGGGTGACCCGCTCTCCATCGCCCGCTGGGTGAAGGCCAGAGGCGGTATCAGCCTGGAGCCCAACAGCGACTTGGCCGGCGAGTACGCCACGATCTCGTCCGGTTACAAGAACCGTCGTGGATCGTCCGTCGAGGCCATGGCCGAGGCGATCTCGGAGGCCACCGGCCAACCGTTCTCGGACGCCGATCTGCTCACGGCCCTGAACCGCATTTCCCAAGCCCGTGACCTTGGCCGCCAGCGGCCCACCGAGGCCATTTCAGAGGAGGCCGCGGCCGAGCGGGAGGCCGAACAGCGTGACTTGGCCGCCCTGCCCGAGGAGGAGAAGGTTCGCCGCATCGCGGCCAT
>JAKEHP010000091.1 GCA_022614955.1 Candidatus Methylomirabilota bacterium | reverse complement strand
TATCGTGGGCGATCCCGGCGGCCATGGTGCCCAGGGCCGCCAGCCGGTCGGAGCGGCGGAGCCGGTCCTCCAGATCCCGGATCCGGGCGAGCTGGCGGGTCATCTCGTTGAACGCCGTGCTAAGCTGCCCGATCTCGTCCCCCCCGTGCACCTCGATGTTCTGGCTGAAGTCTCCCCGGCTCACGGCTCCCACCCCCTGGAGGAGGCGCTGCATCGGGGTGGTAAATCGCCGGGAGACCCAGATAGAGCCCAGGCTCCCGAGGAGCATGGCCACGAGCCCGAACCCGAAGATCTGCCAGGCGGTCCACACGAGCTCCTGCTGCATGTTCTGGAGCGAGACCCCGACTCGAATCGTGCCCCACTTGTCCTGGCTGCTCCCGACCAGGACCGGGACGGCGATGTCGTAGGCGTCCCCCTCCTCTGGGTGTTGGACGTGCTGCACCAGGATGTCCTCCGCCGCGACGGCCCGGAGGTTCACATCGTCCTTCGGCCGCGTGCCCTCCATTTCCTTGCGGAGGGTGTGGGAGGCCACCAGTCCCTCACGGTCCAGGGCGATGGCGTAGAGGACGTCCTCCTGCCGAGCGACCTCGGCCAGCTTCTGCTCCAGCCCAACGAAGTTGTACGTCAGAAGGTCGTTGGTCGTCGCGGCCTTCAGGCTTTCCGCCAGGGTGATGGCCCGCTTTTTCACCTCGCGGACAATCATCTGCCGCTGCCGCATCTCCACCAGCAAGGTCGCGGCCGTGACCAGGACGATGATCAACCCGTTGACGGCGAGGATGAACTTCGTCCGCAGCCGCAGGCTCGCGATCCAGCGTTCTACCGTGCTCAGCATTGCCTCACTTCCGGGTGGTGTGCGGCCTGCTGTTCTCCAACCAGATATGCCGCATGGGGATGTAGCGCTCGCCCAGGGCGCTCACCTGGATGCCCCGGACATACGGCTGGAAGACGTGCTCGAAGGTGTAATACCCGAGCACGATGACCGGGGCGTCTCGGACGATGATCCGTTCCGCCTGCTGGTAGAGCCGGACTCGGGCGAAGTAGTCCAACTCTTTTTCGGCCCGATCCAGGAGGGCATCCACGTCCGGGTTCCGGTACTTCGTGGTGTTGTGCGGCCCCTTCGAGTGGAAGAGGAGGTGGAGGAAGCTGTAGGGGTCGGGGGTGTCCGCATACCAGGACATGCGCCACATGGGAAACTTGCCGTCGTAGAAGCTTGCCTTGTAGGAGGGCCAGTTCGTGTTCCGCTTGATCTCTACCTGGACTCCGATAACCCCGAGGAACTTGGCCACGGCCTGCTCTTCGGCTACGAACTCTTCGAAGGTTAAGCCCGCCGCAGACCAGAGTTCGAGCGCCGGGATCCCCTTGCCGTTGGGGAAGCCTGCTTTGCCGAGCAAGGCGCGGGCCTTTTCCGGGTCGTACTCCTGCCCGGGGAGGTTCGGGTCGTAGCCGTACGTCCCTGGGGGCAGGACGCCGACACCGGGGAGGTAACGCTCGCCATAGATCTCGCGGGCGATCCAATTTCGGTCCACTGCGTGGACCAGCGCCTGCCGGACTAACGGGCTCTCCAGCGGCTTTCCTCGGGCATTGAATGCGAAGAAGCGGATCCCGAGGATGGGCCGGCGGAGATACTGAAGCGTCTTGTCCTCGATGATCTGCCGCCGCTCCTTGACCGGGATCGGGGCATCCTCGAGCAAGCCCGCCTTGAAATGAGCCAAAAGCTCCTCGAGCTTCCCACCAGGGTAGATGCGATACACGACTTCATCCAGGTAAGGCCGCCCGCCAAAGTAGTTCGGGTTGGCCTCCAGGATGATCTCCTTCCCCCGGTCCCAGGCCTTGAGCTGAAACGGGCCGGTCCCGACCGGTCGCCGCCCGAATTCCTTCCCCATTTCCTCCACTGCCTCCCGCGGGATCACCTTCGCTGCACCGACCGCCAGGGCGGTAACAAAAGGGGTG
This sequence comes from Candidatus Methylomirabilota bacterium, assembly GCA_022614955.1. Classification (GTDB taxonomy): domain Bacteria; phylum Methylomirabilota; class Methylomirabilia; order Methylomirabilales; family JACPAU01; genus JACPAU01. The sequence continues at coordinate 8,277 of JAKEHP010000091.1, read as the reverse complement.
GAGGAAGCAGTGAGCGTGATCTTCAAGGTGTACCGGTCGAGGGCCTGCAACCCCCGGACGTTGGGCGCGCGGCCCTCTGCAAACTCCTTGGCTCCTCGGACTCGCAGGAACACCTCGGCGGCCTCAGAACCCACTTTTGGATCGAGGATACGCGTGAACGAATACACAAAGTCGTCGGCCGTGACCTCCCGGCCGTTATGGAACTTGACCCCCCGGCGGAGATGGAAGGTCCAGTCCAAACCATCCCGAGAGCTCTTCCAGGAGCTGGCAATGGCCGGGCGGATGGCGAGGGCTTCGTCGAACTGAACAAGGCCGTCGTATATCTGCTGGGCAATGGTCCGCCCATAGATGTCGCTCAAGGTGGCCGGATCGAGAGTTGCTGGATCGTGAACGAGAGCCCGGCGGTAGGTCCCACCCGCCTGAGGTAGCTTGGCTTCCGGCGATCGGGTGGGTGCTCGCGGGGTCGGGGGGGTCTCCGCTGAGGCTGGCTGGGCTCCCTGAAAGGGTATGGGCGGGAGGAATGGAGCAACGACGAGAACGACAAGCAGGAGGCACGAAATGCGAACAAAAAAAACGCGGGCGAAGCGCATTGGTCCTCCGGTGGTTCAACCGCTTCCACCCCGGCCTGCCGAGCCGGGCGGGGTGATTCAGGACCCTAAGAAGTACTGCGTCTGAGTGCTCCTGTCAAGTGTGGCCGCCAAGCTAACTGGCGGATAAATAAATGAAGAGGGGGGGAAGAACGCCCGCTTCCCCCCCCTCTCGCTACTTGCCGGCCAGGTACCTGATGAACTACATCCCGCTGTCGGCCATCCCGATCCCGCTCACCACCGGGGTGGACTCGCTCTCGAAGGTCGGCACAACCAGGAGCGCTGACGCGGCCAGGATTGCAGCGGCAACAAGGGTCAAGATCGTGCGCTTCATTGTGGGCCTCCTTTTGCCTTTAGAGAATTGAGGACTCCGATCTGGCAACCTGGTAAACGGAGCAAGGTAGGTGCCACCGACCGGCCCGGGCACCCCGGGTGCCTCTAACCGCAAGATTTTCCTCAATCTCGGCTTGTTTGCGGAAATGGCCGGATCAGCGATACTGCACCATAAATAGAGTATCAAGAACCTATCCCACCGACGGACGGGCGAGAAATTCCATGTAATCTATTGGAAATAAATGGACTGAGCCCATAGCCAAAAATCGGTGCAATTTCAGGCTTTCTGAACAGCCTTTTGTGCTACGGGAGCGAACTCACTCGTGGGGAGGTGCGACGCGGTCGCGAAGGCGGAACTGGCGGATTTTCGAGGCGAGCGTATTCCGATGTAATCCCAAGAGCCTGGCGGCCTCGGTCTGGTTGCCCTGCACCTTCTCCAGGACCCGCAGGATGTACTGGCCCTCGAAATGATTCCGGGCATCCCGGAGGGTGATCCGGTCCCGCTGGACCTCATCCAGGAACTCGGTCTCCCGGATCGAGATGTCCATGGGGAGTTCGCGGAGGGTGATGATCTCCCCCTTGGCCAGGGCGACCGCCCGCTCGATGACGTTCTCCAGCTCCCGGATGTTCCCGGGCCAGTCGTACTCATAGAGGGCGGCCGTCGCCCCCGCGGAGAACCCCTTCACCTTCCGGTTGAACTCCCGGTTGTACTTACCCAGGAAGTGGTCCACCAGGAGGGGGATGTCGTCCTTGCGTTGCCGGAGGGGCGGCAGGTAGATGGGGACGACGTTAAGCCGGTAGTAGAGGTCATCCCGGAAGACCCCCTCCTCGACCGCCTTCTTCAGGTCGCGGTTGCTCGCCGCGATGACCCGGACGTCAATCTTGATGGTTCGGGTCCCGCCGACCCGCTCGATCTCCCGCTCCTGGAGGGCGCGGAGGATCTTGGCCTGGAGATCCAGCCGGAGACCCCCGATCTCGTCCAGGAAGAGGGACCCGCTGCTGGCCATCTCGAACTTCCCCACGCGGGTCTGGATGGCTCCGGTGAAGGCCCCCTTCTCGTGGCCGAAGAGCTCGCTCTCCAGGAGCTCGGCCGGGATCGCGGCGCAGTTGACCGCCACGAAGGGGCGCTGGCCGCGCGTGCTCTGCTGGTGGATCGCCCGGGCGAGGACCTCCTTGCCGGTCCCGCTCTCCCCGGTCAGGAGGACAGTGGCGTTGTTGTCGGCGATGCGTGCCACCAGGTCGTAGATCTCCAGCATCCGGGGGTGGCTTCCCACCACGCTCTCGAACCGGCGGCCGTGGGCGACCTCGGCCCGCAGATAGATAACCTCTTTCTCGAGCGCCTGCTTCTCCACCACCCGCTTGATCAGGGCCAGGATCTCGTGGATGTCGAAGGGCTTGGTCACGTAGTCGAAGGCCCCCAGCTTGATGGCCTCCACGGCGGTCTTCAGGGACTTGACCGCCGTCACCACGATGACATCGGTGCTGTCGTTGGCCTCCCGAATTCGGCGCAGGACGTCAATCCCGTCCATGCCGGGCATCCGGATATCTAAAAGGATCAGGTTCACGTCGGCCCGCCGGAGGGTGGCCAGGACCTCCTCGCCGCTCTGGGCGAACTGGAGGTCGTACTCCTTCTTCAGGAGGGCCTCGAAGGAGTCCCGGATGCCCGGCTCGTCATCTGCCACCAGGATGAGGGGCCGCACCCCCGTCCGCGCCTCTGCCGTCATCGGCTGCTCCCCGGGCCACCCGGCCCGCTGCTCCCAGTGTGGTATCCCAGGCCGCCGGGGTTGTCAAGTTCGCCGCGCAGACGTGCCCCGGCGCCTTGACAGGCTCCGGGGCATCGGGGATGATCCTCGCATGAGCCTCCAGGAGACGGTGCGGCAGCTCCCGGATGCGCCGGGCGTCTACCTCTTCAAGGACGCCCGCGGGCGGGTCCTGTACATCGGCAAGGCGCTCTCCCTCCGGAAGCGGGTCCAGACGTACTTTCACGCCGACGCGAGTAGCGAGAAGGCCGTCGCCTTCCTCCCCCAGGTCCGAGATGTCGAGGTCATCCTGACGGACAGCGAGCTGGAGGCCCTCATCCTCGAGAGCAACCTGATCAAGGAGAAGCGGCCGCGGTACAACGTGGTCCTCCGGGACGACAAGCACTACCCGTTCCTCAAGCTGGACCCGAAGGACCCCTGGCCGCGCCTCCAGGTCGTCCGCCGCATCAAGGAGGACGGCGCCCTCTACTTCGGCCCCTACGTCCCGGCCGGGGTGATGTGGCAGACCCTCGGCGTCCTCAACAAGACCTTCCCGTTCCGGAAGTGCCGGAGCATCCAGGGGCGCCGCCTCTGCCTGGACTACCACCTGGGCCGGTGCCTGGGGCCGTGCGAGGGGAAGGCGGACCGGCAGGAGTACGACCGGGTCATCGAGCGGGTCCGCCTCGTGCTGGAGGGAAAGGACCGGGAGCTGACGAAGGACCTGGAGCAGGGCATGGAGGCGGCGGCGGAGCGGCTGGAATTCGAGCGGGCGGCGCGCCTGCGGGACCAGCTCTCCTCCCTCCGGCAGGCGACGGCGGGGCAGAAGGTCCTCTCCGCCACCGGCGAGGACCAGGATGTCTTCGGGCTGGCCCTGGAGGGAGGCGAGGCGCAGGCGGAGCTCCTCCTGGTGCGGGGTGGCAAGGTGGTGGGGCACGAGGCGTTCCCGCTGGGGCGGGCCACCGGCGAGGACCCCGGGAGCCTCCTGGCCTCCCTCGTGAAGCAGTTCTACGTGGTCCGGCAGGGGATCCCCCGGGAGATCCTGGTCTCCCATTCCCTGGAAGATCAGGCCTTGATCGAAGAGTGGCTGGCCCGCCGGGCGGGGGTGGCGGTGAGCGTGCACGTGCCGCAGCGGGGGCGGAAGGCGCGCCTGGTGGCGCTGGCAGTGAAGAACGCCGCCCTCGCGCTCCAGCAGAGCCTCGGCTCGGCCCGCGGCCGGGCGGCTGCCCTCACAGAGGTCCAGGCGCTCCTCAATCTTCCCCGCCCGCCGCACCGCCTGGAGTGCGTGGACGCCTCCAACATCCGAGGCACCCACGCCGTGGCGGCCCTCGTGGTCTTCGAAGGGGGCCTGGCGCGCCGGGCGGCGTACCGGCGATACCGGATCAAGACGGTGACCGGCGCTGACGATGTCCGGATGATGGGCGAGGTGCTCCGCCGCCGTCTGGCCCGCAGGGCCGAGCAGCCCTTGCCAGATCTTCTCCTCCTAGATGGGGGAGTCGGGCAGCTCAACGTGGGTCTTCAAGCGCTCCGGGAGGCGGGCTGCTCCGACCAGCGGCTCGCCGCGCTGGCGAAGGAGCGGGAGGAGGTCTACCTGCCGGGGCGGGCCCGTCCTGTCGCGCTGCCCGAGGGGTCGCGGGCCCGCCACCTCCTGCAGCAGGTGCGGGATGAGGCGCACCGCTTTGCCGTCAGCTACCACCGGCGCGTCCGGGCGCGCGCAGCAGTCACGTCGGCGCTGGACGAGATCCCCGGGATCGGGGCGAAGCGGAAGGCACAGCTCCTGGAGCGGTTCGGGAGCGTGAGACGCCTCCGGGCGGCCAGCGTGGATGAGATCACGCGGGTCGGGGGGATCCCGCCCCAGGTGGCCGCCACCATCCATGATTTCCTGGCGGCGGTGGAGGAGGTCCCCGCCTGACAGGAGAGCCGGGCGGGGGGGGGCGGACCCATGCGACGCCAGCCGGTAGAGACTCCGCAGGCCCCAAAGGCCATCGGCCCCTATGCCCAGGCGATCCGCGCGGACGGGATCGTCTACACGTCCGGGCAGATCGGGATTGACCCGGCCACCGGGGCGCTGGTGCCCGGGGGGATCGAGGCGCAGACGCGCCGCGTCCTGGAGAACCTGAAGGCGGTCCTGGCCGCTGCCGGCTCCTCCCTGGACCGGGTCCTGCGCGTGGGTGTCTACCTCACTGACCTCGGCCACTTCCAGGCCATGAACCGGATCTTCGCCGAGTACTTGGACCGGCACCGACCAGCCCGCTCTACCGTCGGCGTCGCCGCCCTCCCGATGGGGGCGCTGGTAGAGATGGACATGATCGCCCTCTGCGACTGAAGTTCCCGCTGCCGGGCCTCGCAAGTCCCGCCCCGCCCCGCCCCCCTCCCTCCTGGTTTCTCAGTCATCTCCATTGACAGGCACGATATTTGACGATAGAAGGCCACTATTGACCGGGAACGGTTCCTGGCGGCAGAACTCGCAGCAGGGAGAGCCAAGAATGGAAGAACTCTTGACCTTGCGTGAGGCGGCGAAGAAGCTCCGCGTCGCTGAGGTGACCCTCTACCGCCTGGCACGGCAGGGGAGGGTCCCGGCGGTGAAGGTCGGGGGCGGGTGGCGGTTCAACGTCGGGGTCCTCGATGCCTGGCTGGTCAAGGGCGGGGGCCGGCGGGAGGGCCGGGTTCTCGTGGTGGACGACGATCCGGTCCTGCTCGACCTGGTCCGGGGCATCGTGGCGGGGGCCGGCTATGGGGCCATCGCCTCCCCGGATGGGGACCGGGCCATCGAGCTCCTGAAGGGAGAGGCCGCCGACCTGGTCTTCCTGGACGTGCTCCTGCCCGCCACCTCCAGCCTTGAGGTCTTCCGGACGGCGAAGCAGGCGAACCCGCGCGCCACCGTCGTCCTCATGACCGGCTACCCGGACCACCCTGTGGTGGCCGAGGCCATGGCCCTCGGCCCCCTGATGCTCCTGCGCAAGCCGTTCGGCATCCCCCAGGTGACCGAAGTCCTCAGGATGGTCTTCCGGACCTGAGGCAAGCGGGCCGATGGCCACCGTTCCCCCGCCGCGGATCCTCGAAGGCGATTGGGTGCTGGAGGCCGTCCCCTCCTTTGTCTTTGCCTTCGCCCCAGATGGAACCCTTCTCCACCTGAACCGGGCGGGGGAAGCCCTGACCGGGTTCGCCCGGGGGGAACTCCTCGGGGACCACTGGGAACGGCTGGTCCATCCCACCCTGAAGGGCCGCATCACCGACCGGCTGCTCAAGCGCCTCGAGGAGGAGCGGATCGTCCGCGGTTACCCCTTCCGGGTGGTCACTCGGGACGGGGCGGTCCGGGACGTGGCCGCAAACTTTGCCTGGCTCCGGGACCCCCAGGGGGAGCACGTGGGCGTGGTGGCGGTAGGGACCGACCTGACCGAGATCCGCCGCCTCGAGGAGGAGGTGCGCCGGCAGAACGCGGAGCTGGCCATTCTGAACGCCATCTGCGAGAGCCTGGCCGCCTCCCCGGATCTCCTCCCCATGCTGGAGGGGGCGCTCACGCGCCTGCACGAGTTTCTGGACCTCGACGCCAGCGTCGTCTACCACCTGGAGCCGGGCACGGACGAGCTGCGGCTCCTGGCCAGCCGCGGCCTGAGCCAGGCAGAGGCGCAATCGGTGGAGCGCCTGGCTCTGGGAGAGGGGTTCGCGGGGCGGGTGGCGGCCACGGGGGAGCCGCTGGTAGTGGAGGATGTGACGGCGGATCCCCGCCTGGCCCGGCCCGTCCTTCGGGAAATTGGCCTCCGCTCGCTCCTGGTGGTCCCCCTTCTGGTCCGGGGAGAGGTCCGGGGAAGCCTCGGCGTCGCTAAGCGCGAGGCGAGCGCGTTCGGGCCCGAGGAGGTCCGCCTCCTGAGCGCGGTGGCCGGCCCTGTGGCCGTGGCGATCCAGAACGCCCGCCTCCTGAAGGAAGCCCTGCGGGCCAGCCGGGATGTGGCCAACCTGCTGGAGGTCAGCCGGGAGATCAACTCCAACCTGGAGCTCACCACGGTCCTGCAGCGGATCGTGGTCCGCGCCGTGGAGCTGGTCGAGGCGGAGCAGGGCCTGCTGGGGCTCCTGGAGGAGGGGGTCATCCGCTTCCGCGAGCGGTGGGGCGGGGAGGCCTGGGAGGCCGCGGAGCTGACCTTCGGGCCGGGCGAGGGGATCCCGGGCTGGATCCTGGAAACACGGCGGCCGTACCTCAGCAATGCCGTGGCCGAGGACCCGCGGGCGCTCCGCGAGGTCGTGCAGGCGCTCGGGGTTCGGGCCGTGTTAGCCCAGCCCATCTTGAGCCGGGCCGGGGAGATGGTCGGCGTCCTGGAGGTCCACAACAAGCGCGCGGGGGAGCCCTTCGGGTCCATTGACGAGAAGCGCTTGGGCCTGCTGGCCAACCAGGCCGCCATCGCCATCGAGAATGCCCGCCTCTTCACGGGCCTGACCCAGCAGTCAGCCGAGCTGGAGGCGAAGGTGCGGGAGCGGACCGCCGCCCTCGAAGAGGCCAACCGGCTCCTGGAGCAGGCCAGCCAGCAGAAGAGCCGGTTCCTGGCCGCCATGTCCCACGAGTTCCGGACGCCGCTGAACTCCATCATCGGGTTCTCCGAGGTCCTGAAGGAAGGGCTGGCCGGCCCCCTCGTCCCCAAGCAGGCCCGCTACGTGGAGAACATCCGGCAGAGCGGTCGGCACCTCTTGCAGCTCGTGGGCGACGTCCTGGACCTCTCCCGGGTGGAGGCCGGACGGCTGGACCTCACCCTGGAGACCTTTGCCCTCCCGCCTCTCCTGGAGACGGTCCGGGAGATGGTGGAGCCCCTCGTCCGGGCGAAGGAGCTTACCCTGGCCCTCGAGGTGCCCCTGGACCTGCCCCCGCTCCACGCCGACGCGGCGCGGGTCAAGCAAGTGCTGGTCAACCTCCTCAGCAACGCCATCAAGTTCACGCCGACTGGCGGCCGGATCACGCTGACGGCGACCCACCGGGCCGGAGGGGAGGCCGGGGGGCGGGCCGTCCTCGAAGTGGCGGTGGCGGATACGGGCGTGGGGCTCAGCCCCGAGGACCAAGCGGGCCTCTTCCAGGAGTTCCAGCAGGGAGAAGCGGGGACCCGTCAGCAGCAGGGGGCGGGGTTGGGCCTGGCCCTCAGCAAGCGCCTCCTGGAGCTCCAGGGGGGGCGGATCTGGGTCGAGAGCGCGGGCCCCGGGCAGGGGGCCTGCTTCCGCTTCACTCTGCCCGCCGCGGAGCAGCCCGGCGCCCGCCGCATCCTGGTGGTCGAGGATGAACAGGTCCTCCTGGGGGCGGTGGAGGACTGCTTCCGGCTGGCCGGCTTCCTGGTGGAGACGGCGGAGGATGGGGAGAAGGCCCTGGCCCGCCTCGCGGTCCGCGTCCCGGACCTCCTCCTCCTGGACCTGAGCCTCCCGCGCCTCGACGGGTGGGAACTCCTCCGCCTGCTCCGAGCCGAGCCAACCACGACCGCGCTTCCCATCCTGGTTCTCACCGGCCTCGGCGTCGAGCATGCGGAGCGCAGCGTGGCGCTCGGGGCGAACGAGTTCCTCACCAAGCCGGTCTCCAGCACCGTGCTCCTGAACACGGTCCGCGCCCTCCTGGAGCGCGCCGCCCCCCGGTAGGCCGGCGCGGTTGC
>JAKEHP010000568.1 GCA_022614955.1 Candidatus Methylomirabilota bacterium | reverse complement strand
GGGACCTTGCAGGAGCAGCGCGAGCGCAGCGGGCGCGTCCGGGAAGTCGCCGAGCGGCGAGCATTTCCTCGATTGGATCGGCGGTTATTTCGAGCCGCACTGGTCAGTCAACCCGCATTGGACGGCGAAATACGAGAAGTTCCCCGACCACCCCATCAGCCGCGGCCTGGCGCGCACCTGCCAAGGGGGCCGCGGGGCGCCATACCGACGGCCGTGGGGGAGGGGATGACCGGACTCGAGGGGCGCGTCGCCATCGCGACGGCCGCCGGCAGCGGGATCGGACGGGCCACGGCGCTCTGCCTCGCCCGCGGGGGGGCGGCCGTGGCCTGCGTGGACATCAAGCCCGAGGCCGCCGAGACGACCCGCCGGGACATCGCGGAGGCCGGGGGGAAGGCCCTGGCCCTGCCCTGCGATGTCCAGGAGGGCCCCCAGGTCGCCGCCATGGTGGAGCGGGTCCTCCAGGCCTGGGGCCGGATCGATATCCTGGTGAACGGCGTGGGCGGCGGCCAGCGGGCCGCCTCCATCCTGGACATCAGCGAGGAGGCCTGGGAGCGGATGCTCCGCTTCAACCTCACCACCACCTTCCTCTGCTGCAAGGCGGTCCTGCCCGCGATGCTGAGGCAGGGCTACGGCCGGATCGTGAACATCGCCTCTATCGCGGGCCGTTCCATGAGCACCTTCCAGGGGGCCCACTACACCGCGGCGAAGGCCGGTGTCCTCGGGCTCACCCGCCACCTGGCCCGGGACGTGGCCGGCCGGGGGATCACCGTGAACGCCGTCGCCCCCGGCCCGATCGAGACGGAGCGGGTGCTCTCCTCCTTTACCCCGGAGGAGCGGGAGCGAGTGCTCGGGAAAAGCCCTATGGGGCGGCTGGGAACCCCCGAGGAGGTGGCGGCCGCGGTCGCCTTCCTGGCCTCGGCGGAGGCCGCCTTCGTGAGCGGCGCCACGCTGGACGTCAACGGCACCATGTTGATGATGTGAGTGGGGATGCTCCGGCTCCTCTTCGAGTTCCTCCAGTCCCTCCTCGGGTCCTCCCTCCGGACGGTCGCCCTGTGGCTCTACGTCTGCGCCGCAGTGGCCCTCCTCCTCGCCTGGCTCCTCCCCCCCCTACGCCTCGCCCTCCACCGCCTGCGGGCGCGGGCGGGGGCCGAGGAGGGACTCTTCCTCCGGTGCCCCCAGTGC
>JAKEHP010000567.1 GCA_022614955.1 Candidatus Methylomirabilota bacterium | reverse complement strand
GCGAGAAGGTAATGTGCAGGTCTTTGGTCAGCATGGCCGGGCCGGGCACGAGGCCCAGGACCAGGAAGGCGCCGAGCAGCAGGGCCGCGACGACGTTCCCCGGCACACCAAAGGCGATGGTGGGGATCAAGGCGCCGCCCAGGGTGGAGTTGTTGGCTGCCCCCGGCCCCACGACCCCCTCGACGACCCCGGTGCCAACGCGGTCCTGCTTGCCCGAGGCCCGCATGGCGTAGGCGTACGATACCCACTGGGAGACCGCCGCCCCCATCCCGGGGATCACGCCGAGGTAGGTACCGATCAGGCTACACCGCGCCACCAGCCACCAGTGGCGGAAGGCGTCCTTCACGCCCTGCCACACCCCGCCGAGCCGGCCGACCTGCACCTGGGCGATGCTCCCTCCCTTGACTGCCAGGTCGATGATCTCGGGAATCGCGAACAGGCCCACCGTCGCGGGCACCAGCCCGATCCCCTCCCACAGGTAGAGCTGGCCAAAGGTGTAGCGCTCGGTCGCCGTCTGGAGGTCGAGGCCCACCATAGAGAACATGAAGCCCAGCCCCCCAGCCGCCATGCCTTTGAGGACGCTTCCGCCGCTGAGCGCGCCGACAAAGGCGACGCCCGACACGCTGAGCATGAAGAACTCCGGCGTGCCCAGCGCGAGCACCAGCGGCGTCACGATGGGGATGGCGACGGCGATGGACGCGGCGCCGATCACCGCGCCCATGAGGGAGCTCATGAGCGATGCCCCCAGGGCGCGGCCCGCCTCCCCCTTCTTGGCCATGGGGTGCCCTTCCACGATGCTGGAGGCCGTCGTCGCCTCCCCCGGGATGCCGAACAGGATCGAGGTGATGTCCCCCGTGGTGGCCGTGACCCCCACCATGCCCAGCAGGAAGGCGAAGGCCTCGACGGGGGCCATCTTGAGTTGGATGACGAAGCCCAGCATGAGCGCCATCGTCACCGGTCCGCCGAGCCCCGGCAGGATGCCCACGCAGAAGCCCACGGCGATCCCCACCAGCAGGTAGCCGAAGGCCGGCCAGGAGAAGACCTGCAGCAGGCCCGTCAGCGAGGCCTGGGCGATGTTGGCCGCCATGTCGCGGGCCAGGAAGAGCCAGAGGCCAGCGAGCCCAGCGGCGACCAGCCAGCCCCGCGCTCTCCTCCACCGACCGCCCATCTATGCCATACGCCTTCCTCGGCGAGCGACCTGGCTCCTGGCGTGCCCCCCTCCGGAAGCAGGGGCAGCCGGCCGGGGCTCCTCGTCAGCCGGCAGGCCTGGCCTCCTTGACGTCTCTCCTCACGGTCTCCACCGCTTC
>JAKEHP010000566.1 GCA_022614955.1 Candidatus Methylomirabilota bacterium | reverse complement strand
TCAGCTTCCTGATCTTCCTGCCGGCGGCTGGCGCCGCGCTCCTGCTGCTCCTGCCCCGGGAGCGCCTGAGCCTCCTGCGCGGGCTGGCCGTGGCGGTGACGGCGGCGGACTTCATTCTCTGCATCCTCCTCTATGCCCGCTTTGATCCGGCGGAGGCTGGCATGCAGTTCGTGGAGGAGGCGGCCTGGATCCCGCGCCTCGGCATCCAGTATCTGCTGGGGGTGGACGGCATCAGTCTCCCCCTGATCCTGCTCACCGCCTTCCTTGGCGTGGTGGTGGCCGCGGCCTCCCTCCCCTGGATCCAGACGCGGGTGAAGGAGTACTACATCTGCCTCCTGCTCCTCCAGACCGGGATGCTGGGGGTCTTCGCGGCGCTGGATCTCATCCTCTTCTATATCTTCTGGGAGGCCATGCTCATCCCGATGTACTTCCTCATCGGGGTCTGGGGCGGCCCCCGCCGAATCTACGCCACGATCAAGTTCTTTCTCTTCACCATGGCCGGCTCGGTCCTGATGCTGCTGGCCATCTTCGCCCTGTACTTCGCCGGCCGCGAGGCGCTCCCGGGGCCGACCTTCGCCCTCCCGGCGCTCCTGGGTGTCGTCCTCCCCCCGGGGGAGCAGACCTGGCTCTTCCTGGCCTTCGCCCTCGCCTTCGCCATCAAGGTCCCCATGGTCCCGTTCCACACCTGGCTGCCCGACGCCCACGTGGAGGCCCCCACTGGGGGGAGCGTCATCCTCGCCGGCGTCCTTCTCAAGATGGGCACCTACGGGTTCCTCCGCTTCGCCCTGCCCCTCTTCCCCGATGCCACCCGCGCCTTCCTCCCTCTGGTGGCCTGGCTGGCCATCGCGGGGATCCTGTACGGGGCCCTGGTGGCGCTCGCCCAGGCGGACGTGAAGAGCCTGGTGGCCTACAGCAGCGTCAGCCACCTGGGGTTCGTCATGCTCGGGATCTTCGCCCTGAACGTCCAGGCTGTCTCGGGGGCCCTGCTCCAGATGGTCAACCACGGCCTCTCCACCGGCGCCCTGTTCCTCCTGGTCGGGATGCTCTACGAGCGGCGGCATACCCGGATGCTCCCGGAGTTCGGCGGCCTCTTCCGGGTGATCCCGGTGTACGGCGGCGTCCTGCTCGTCATCGCCCTTTCCTCCATCGGGCTGCCGGGGCTGAACGGCTTCGTCGGGGAGTTCCTGATCCTGGCCGGGACGTTCCGGTTCTGGCCGCTCTACGGCGTGCTCGGGGCGGCGGGAGTCGTCCTCGGGGCATGGTACATGCTCTGGATGGTCCAGCAGGTCCTCTTCGGACCCGTCCGGAACGAGGCCAACCGGAACCTCCGCGATCTCACCCTGGCCGAACTGGGCGTCCTGGCTCCTATCCTCCTGCTGGTCATCTGGATCGGGGTCTACCCGGTCCCGCTCCTTTCCCGGAGCGAGGCCTCGGTGAAGGCCCTGCTCGCCCGCGTGGAGCAGGGGGCGGCGGCCGTGGAGCCGGCGGCCGGGGGAGTGGACCCCCGGGCCTACGGGCGGCCGGCGCCGTCCCCCCGGGCGGAGGCGGCGTGGGCGGCGCTCCGGGACCTGGAGGCCCGCGTGACTGGAGGGCCGCGCTGATGCCGCCCCTCGACTGGGCCGCCCTGGCCCCCACGGTCGCGGTGGCGGCCGCTGGGCTCGCCCTGCTGGTCGCCGACCTGCTGACGCCGCGGGAGCGGCGCGAGCATCTAGCCTGGATCCCCCTCCTGGGGTTCGGGGCGGCCGCGGTCCTGAGCGCCAGGCTCTGGGGGGGCGAGAGTCGGGTCGTGGCCGGGATGCTGGTGGTGGACGGAACCGCCTGCTTCTTCTACGGGCTCTTCGCCGTCATCGGCATCCTGGCCGTTCTCATCTCGCTCCCCTACGTCCGCCGGGAGGGGATCCAGTTCGCCGAGTACTACGTCCTCCTCACCTTCGCCGTCCTGGGGATGATGGTGATGGCCTCCTCGGCCGACCTCCTCATGTTCTTCCTCGGCCTGGAAACCCTCTCCGTAGCCCTCTACGTCCTGGCGGGGTTCCTGCGGCAGCGGGTCACCTCCAACGAGTCGGGCTTGAAGTACCTCTTGCTCGGGGCCTTCTCCTCGGCCTTTCTCCTCTACGGGGTGGCCTTCCTGTACGGGGCCACCGGCTCCACCAACCTGGAGGCCATCCGGGCGGCCCTGGCCTCCCGGGCCGATCCCGGCCCCCTTCCGGTGGTGGGGATGGGGCTCATCCTGGTCGGCCTGGCCTTCAAGGTGGCCACGGTCCCGTTCCACATGTGGGCCCCGGACGTGTACGAGGGGGCTCCGACTTCCGTCACCGCCTTCATGATCGCCGGGACCAAGGCGGCCGCCTTCGCCGGCTTCCTCCGGGTGACCGCGGTGGCCGGGACGAGCCTCCAGGGTGCGTGGCCGGAGGTGCTCTGGATCCTGGCCGCTCTCACCATGGGGGTGGGGAACGTGGCGGCTGTGGCGCAGCGGAACCTGAAGCGGATGCTCGCCTACAGCGGGATCGCCCACGCCGGCTACCTCCTCGTGGCCCTGGTCGCCGGCAGCCCCCTCGGGACGGCGGGGCTGCTGTTCTACCTCCTGGCCTACGCCTTCATGACGGTGGGGGCCTTCGCGGTTCTCATCGCGCTCGGGCGGCGGGGGGAGGAGAACCTGACGCTGGAGGCCTGGGCCGGGATGGGCTACCGGCGCCCCCTCTTCGCCCTGAGCATGGCGATCTTCATGTTCTCCCTCGCCGGGCTCCCGCCCACCGCCGGGTTCATGGCGAAGTTCTACGTCTTCAGCGCCGCGGTGGAGGCCGGCTACATCGGGCTCGCAATCCTGGGGGTCCTGTGCAGCGTGGTTTCGGTCTTCTTCTACCTGCGGGTCGTGGTGGTGATGTACATGCAGGAGCCTGCGGCGGAGCCGGCAGTGGTCCTCCTCTCGCCCGCCACCGCCCTTGCCACCCTCCTCAGCGTGGCCGGGACGCTCTACTTCGGCCTCTTCCCGTCTCGTGCCTGGGAGGTGGCGGTCCGGTCGGTTGAGGGTCTGGCGGGCATGGGGGGGTGAGGCCGATGGCGGACCGGCGCGAGGGGGGCCGCCCCGGGCCGCTGCCCGGTGCCCGGGCCGCCAGGATCCCGGAGAGGACGGTCACGCGGCTCAGCATCTACCTGCGGTGCCTGGAGGAGCTGCAGGCGGACGGCCTGCGCGCCGTCTCCTCGAAGCAGTTGGCAGAGCGGTTCGGGCTGAACTCGGCGCAGGTCCGGAAAGATCTTGCCTACTTCGGTCAGTTCGGGGTCCGGGGCCTGGGCTACTACACCGGGGAGCTGAAGCACAACCTGGAGCGGATCCTCGGCCTGAAGCACGACTGGCAGGTGGCCCTCGTGGGGGTGGGGAACCTGGGATCCGCCCTGTTGGCCTACCCGGGATTCCAGCGCCGCGGGTTCCGCCTTTCCGTGGCTTTCGAGAAGGATCCGGCCAAGATCGGGCGCAAGCACGGCCGGGTCCAGCTTCACCC
>JAKEHP010000565.1 GCA_022614955.1 Candidatus Methylomirabilota bacterium | reverse complement strand
GTGGGGAGCTGTCGCGGTCTCATCTCAGGGTGGTCCTCAGCCGGGTGAGCCCCGAGACCGAGGCTCTGTGGCTCGAGCGGGCCCGCCGGTTGACGGTGCGGCAGCTCGAGGCCCTGGCGGTGGAAGAAAGAAGCCGGGAGGCTGCCGCCACAAGCCAGCCGGGCTGTGAGGCGCCACCCCCGGGCGGCGTGCTTTCAGGAGATCCCCCGAGCCCAGGAGTTGCCGGGGGCTACATGGAGGAAGAGCCGGGCCCTCGGGTTGGCTGCGTGATGGCGCCGCCGGCGGTGGCGTTGATGGTGGACGAAGCCGTCGAGGTGGCCCGGAAGGTAGCCGGGTATCAGGTCAGAGCCGGTCAGGCCGTGGAGATGATGGCGATTGAGACGATGTCGGGGCTGCCCGGCAGCGCCGATTCGGGTCGGGGGAAGGTGCCGGTCGAGCAGGGGCCCGAGCCCACCCGGGAGCCGGCCCGGCCATTTGCTGCGGGAGCGTTCGGCTCCCCTGGTGAGGCCTCCCACGCATCCGAGGCTCGGGGCTCTGTTCTTGGCGACCACGAGAGCCTGCGCCGGGAGCTGGGGCGCCACTGGGCGCGGATCCACGAGCAGATGGAGGAGGTGACCTCCCTGTGGTCCGATTTGCCGTGGGATCTGCCCGGGGTGGTCTTTGACGGGGTGCCGTCCGAAGCCGCCGGCGCGCACGCACGGGTGCGGTTCTGGTCGGCGGTGAGGAGCCGGCTGGATGCCGTCAGGGGCCGGCTGCTGCGGGTGATGGAGGATTTTGTGTACTTCGCGAGGAGATCCGGTTCTCGAGTCTGGGCCAGTACGCGCGCGAGCGGATGGGGCTGAGTCTGCGCGAGGCGCAGGGTCTGATTCGCCTGGACAGGGCCCTGACCGATCATCCGCTGGCCTTCCGCATGTACGCTGGCGGGCGGCTGGGGCAACGGGCGGCGTGGCTGGTCGTGAGGGTGGCGCATCTGGGGTTGAACAACACCGAGCGGGCGTGGGTGCGCTTTGCGATGACGCACACCCTTCGGGCGCTGGAGGCGGCGGTGGAGAGGACGCTGCGGTTGCGGCAGGCCGATTATCCAAGCTGGAAGAAAAGCGGCAACCGGCCACCCGCCAGCGCTCGTTACGGGGAGCTGTTGCGCCCGTGTTCGTTTTTCAGGGAGGATCGGCCGGGTGCCGGCGGCGGCCTGGTGAGTATCCGGCTGGTCTTCTCGGCGGAGGAGCAGACCACCTACGGGCGGACGGTCGCGGCCCTCAGGGAGCTGTACGGCCAGGGCCGGCCGGAGTGGTGGTGTCTGGCGGTGATGGCGAGGCACTTTCTGGACGTGTATGCCGATCCCGAATCGGGCGAGGCGGCCCGAAGAACGCTGTCGCGCCGGGTCATCGAGAGGGACAACTACACGTGCGCGGCGCCGGAGTGTCTCCAGCGGGGCGGACTGGAGGCGGACCACATCCGGCTGAGGTCGGCGGGCGGGCCCGACACGATGCAGAACCTGACGACGCTATGTGCTGCCCATCACCGGTACATCAAGCACGTTTTGGGGACTCTGCAGTTGAGCGGCACGGCTCCGGACGACCTGACGATAAGGATGGGAGGCGGGTCTTCGGGGCAGGCCTGCGGAATCTACAGGAGCGAACGGCTCGTGCACCCCGCAGTGGGAGAGGAAGAGCTGGATGAGGACGCTTGGG
>JAKEHP010000090.1 GCA_022614955.1 Candidatus Methylomirabilota bacterium | reverse complement strand
GTCTCCGGTGCGGGTGTAGATCTTCACGGCTGCCTCCCGGGCGCGGAGCGGCCGCGCCGCTGCCAGCGGGCGTAGGCGCGGCAGCGCGACCTGAAGGGGCACGCATCGCACCGGGGCGCCCGGGCGGTGCAGACGAGGGCGCCGAAGTCCATCAGGGCCTGGTTGAAGGCCCAGGCCTCCCCCGCCGGGATGAGCGATGCCGCCAGCGTCTCCAGGCGGGCGGCCGTCCGGCTCGGGGAGGAGGAGCGCCGGGCGAGGAAGAGGCGGCTCAGGACGCGGGTCCCGTTGGTGTCCAGCGCCGGGACCGGCTCCTCGAAGGCGAAGGCCAGGAGCGCCCCGCTCGTGTAGCGCCCCACGCCCGGGAGGCGCTCGGCCTCTTCCCGCGTGCGGGGGAAGCGCCCGCCCCGCTCCCGGACGACGGCCTGGGCAGCCGCCTGGAGGTTGTGCGCCCGGGCGTAGTACCCCAGACCGTCCCAGGCCTCCCGGACGCGGGCCGGGGGCGCCGCCGCCAGCGCTTCCACCGTGGGGTAGCGTCGCAGGAACCGGGGGTAGTAGGCCAGGACCCGCGGCACCTGCGTCTGCTGCAGCATCATCTCCGAGACCAGGATCCGGTACGGGTCGCGCGTCCTGCGCCAGGGGAGGTCGCGGCCGTGCCGGGTGAACCAGCGGAGGAGGCCCCGGCCGAAGGCTTTCCCCCAGGCCAGGCCGACCCCTGGCTGGCGGGGGGCGGTGCCGCGGCGACTCACGGGACCCCGGGCAGCCGCCCTTCCCTCGCCATCCGGGTCACGAGGGGGCGGTCCGCCTCCAGGAAGTCGTAGGCCGGGAGGCTGGCCAGGGAGGCCCACTTTACGGCCGCGAAGCCGCGGTTCACCGGCTCTCCGGCGAAGGTTGGGATGCTGAAGAAGAAGAGCTCTACTTCCGGGCCGCCGGGGTAGGCGTGCCGGACCCGGGCCACCTCGGATCCCACCGTCGCCCGGATCCCTAACTCCTCCCTGAGCTCGCGGGCGAGGGCGGCGGCCGGCTCCTCTCCCTCCTCCACCTTTCCGCCAGGGAACTCCCACTTGAGGGGGAAAGCGTCCCTCGCTGCCCGCTGGCAGATGAGAAGCTTCCCGTCCCGGAGGATGAGGGCCGCGCTCACGCGCAGCGGCCGCTGGCCCGTCCCGTCCATACCCCGGCGAGTGTAGCGTCCGCCCTGGGGCGCTGACAAGCGCTTTCACCCCGCGGGGGGCGCCCCTCTCCGGCGATGGCCGGCGCCGGGGCGGGCGGGGTGCGGGGGCTCGGACCCGGGAACGTGGCCAGGCCCTCCCGCGGAGAGCCACGAAGAACGCAATCAGGTCTCCGAAGGGCCTAGGACCCCGTTCCTAGGACCCCGGAGGAATTCTTCAGGAGAAAAGGACTTGGGCCCTATTGGCATCGTGGGGCAGGTATGAGATGAGGGAGGCCTCGCGTGCTCCCGCTGGGGGGGAGCCCCTGCGGGAAGGGAGGGGTGATCCACCGATGAACTGGAACACGTTCCGGGACGACCTGCGGGGGCTCCTCTGGATGAGTGTGCCGGCCTCGCTCCGGCTCGCCGTGCTGGTATTCTGCCTGCTGGCCGCCTACGCCACCGGCCTCGTGTGGGCCGTCGCGGCCGGCTACCACGGGGACGCGGGGCAGGCCCAGGCCCGGGCAGAGCTCGTGGAGGTCCGGTCCCACGTGCGCCACCTCTGGAACGCTTACGAGGCGGTCCGGAGCCGGCAGGACCAGACCGAGCTGGAGCGGCGCGGGCGGGTGGCCGTGCGTGTCGCCGGTCAGGAGAACTGATCGTACCGGGCCAGTGCCATCGCCCGGCTGCTCGATGAGGGGGGTGCGGAAGGCCTTGGGCACACGGAGGGAAGACGCATGGGTGTGGACCGTTGGATCGTCCGGCATAGACTCTTGAGCTTGACCCTCATGGCCCTCATTCCCGGCGGAGTCGTCCTGTGGGTACTCCTACCGTGGCTCGCGAGGCGTCACTCGGGTTGACAGCTCACTGACACGCACGTTCGCCCCCCGTCGAGCTTCCCTTCTCCCTCCTCGCCAGCGTAATCCGTCGGATGGGCACTCCTCCCTGAATCCCCCGCCCGGGGATGCGGCGGGGCCTGTGTGTCTCCGCAGCCGCGGCGGTGCGGGGGCGGCGCGGTGCCGGCATTGCTAGACGGCGGGCGCGGCGGCCCGGAGCCTCCGGAGGGCGCCAATGAGGTAGGGGGCCACGAGGGAGAGGGCGGCCAGGATCAGGAGGGTCAGGGAGAGGGGGCGCGCGACCAGCGTGAAGTAAGAGCCGTCGGAGAGGACGAGGGCCTGGCGCAGGGACTGCTCCATGATCCCTCCCAGGACCAAGCCCAGGACTGCGGGGGCGAGGGGGTAGTCGTGCCGCCGCATGTAGTACCCCACGAGACCGAACCCAATTCCCAGCAACAGGTCCAGGAGACTGCCGCTCACGCCATAGATCCCGATGACCGAGATGGCGAGGATCAAGGGGTAGAGGATCCGCTCCGGGATATCCAGGATCCGGACCCAGAGGCCGACCAGGGGTAGGTTCAGGATGAGGAGCATGGTGTTGCTGACGTACATGCTGGCGATGAGGCCCCAGGTGACGTCCGGGTGCTTCTGGAACAGGAGGGGCCCGGGCTGGACCCCCAGCATCATGAGAGCCCCCAGCATCAGGGCCGTGGTCGAGGAGC
>JAKEHP010000015.1 GCA_022614955.1 Candidatus Methylomirabilota bacterium | reverse complement strand
TGGAATGTACGGCATGTTCGTGACGATCGAAGCGGTAGAGCAACTCCGCGGTACCTGCAGCGAGCGTCAGGTCGTGGGCGTCGAGGATGGTGTCCCCCACCCTGGCGTCGCGCACGTCGCGCAGGCTGGCCACCAGGTAGCCCACCTCGCCCGCCTCGAGCTGGGGGGCCGGGTGCTGGCCCAACTGGAGGTAGCCCACTTCGTCCACGTGATAGACGTCGTCGGGGTGGGCGCCGAAGGCGATCTCCATGCCTTCCCGGACCACCCCGTCCACCACCCGGATGCTGGGGATCGCCCCGCGGTAGCGGTCGTAGTAGCTGTCGAAGATGAGGGCGCGGAGCGGGGCCTCCTCCTGACCGCCCGGGGGCGGCACCCGCGCGACGACCGCCTCCAGCAGCTCGGGCACTCCGGTGCCTTCCTTGGCCGAGACGGCGAGGATCTCCTCCCGCCGGGAGCCGATGAGGTCCATGATCTCCTTCGCCCGCTTTTCCGGCTCGGCGCCGGGCAGATCGATCTTGTTGAGCACCGGAATGATCTCGAGCCCGGCGTCCAGGGCGAGGAAGAGATTGCTCAGGGTCTGGGCCTGTACGCCCTGGGAGGCGTCCACCACCAGGATGGCGCCCTCGCAGGCCGCCAGCGAGCGGGACACCTCGTAGGTGAAGTCCACGTGGCCCGGCGTGTCGATCAGGTTGAGCTCGTACTCGACCCCGTCGGCCGCCCGGTAGCGCATCCGGACCGCGTTGAGCTTGATGGTGATGCCCCGCTCCCGCTCCAGGTCCATGGTGTCCAGCAGTTGCTCCCGCATCTGCCGCTTCTCCACCGTCCCGGTCGCCTCGATGAGACGGTCGGCGAGGGTGGACTTGCCGTGGTCGATGTGGGCGACGATGCAGAAGTTGCGGATGCGGGACTGGGACATGGCGGGAAAATAGGCGGGAACGGGCGGGAACGGACGGGGAACCCGGCGGGAACGAAAGCGCCCCCCGGGCCGGTTATCCTTGGTGCCGTGACTACCACCGTTCCCGC
>JAKEHP010000089.1 GCA_022614955.1 Candidatus Methylomirabilota bacterium | reverse complement strand
TGGCCTGGGCGGCGGCGGCGCTCCTGTTCCTGCTGGTGACCTTCCACCGCTTCGCTCTGGCCGTCATCGCGGCGGATCTCATGGCGACCTTCGCCACGGCGGCGGTCGGGCTGGGAGGACTGGCCTCCGTCTATTTCTACCTCTACGGCCTCCTGCAACTCCCCTCGGGCATTCTCGCGGACACCTGGGGCCCTCGGCGGGCCCTCACGGCCTCGGCCCTCCTGATGACAGCGGGGGCGTTTCTCTTCGCGGCCGCGCCGTCGCTCCCGGTGTCCTACGCGGGGCGCGTTCTCGTCGGGCTCGGGGTGGCCCCGGTCCTCGTGAACACGCTCAAGCTGGTGAGCGCGTGGTTCCCGGCCCGGGCCTTCGCCACCATGATTGGCCTCACCGCCACGGTCGGGAGTCTGGGGGGCTTTCTGGCCGGCGGCCCCTTCGCCCTCCTGGTCACCACCCTCGGCTGGCGGGTGAGCTTTACCACTGTGGGCGCCCTCACGGCGGTCGTGGGGGGGACGCTCCTCCTGGCGGTCCGGGACCGGCCGGAGCAGGGGGCTGCGCGGCTGGCCGCGGAACCGCCGGCCCTCTGGCCCGCGACAGCCGCCCTCCTCCGGGACGGGAGAATCTGGCTCCCGCTCATGACCAAGATGGGCTTCGATATGGCCTTCTTCGCCTTCTTCGTCGTGTGGGGCGTCCCGTTCCTCACCCAGACCGCCGAGGTCTCCCCGACCGTGGCGGGGTTCTACCTCTCCTTCGGCGCGCTGGGCTTCATGCTCGGGGGCCCGGTCCTGGGCTTCCTTTCCGACCGGGTGATGCGGGACCGGCGCCGCCCCATCCTCCTCTCCGCCCTCGCCCACACCGCCCTCTGGGCGCTGCTCCTCGGGAGCGCCCCCCTCCGGCCCGGGGCCGGCCTCGCGGCCCTGATGGCCGGGCTCGGGTTCACCGCGGCCGGGCTCCTCCTGTGCCTCGCCTGCGCGAGGGATCTCAGCTCGCCGGAAACGATGGGGATCGCAACCGCGCTGGTGAACGGCGGCGGGTTCTTCGGCGCGGGCGTCCTCCAGATTGTCCTGGGGGTCATCCTGGACTCCCGCTGGGAGGGAGCCATGGTTGCGGGCGCGCGGGTCTATCCCCTGGCTGCGTACCTCCAGGCCTTCAGCCTCTGCCTGATCATTATGCTGGGGACCTGCCTCGCGGCCTTCTTCATTCAGGAGGCCGGGGTGCTCCGGACCGCGCCAGCGGAGGCCGCAGGGACTCCCGGTTACAAAAAGTAACTCCAGCCCTAATCATCCAGGCGGAGACCGGTTCCAGAAGGACTTCGACCGACGCGACCCACCCGGCGCTCATTGCGCAGATTCAAGGCGTTGTCCCGAGGGGCCGACCTGGCGGGGCAGAGGCCGACCGGAAGATGCCCGAGGCCTGCCACTTGCAAACCCCTCCGGCCGGCCACCACCGGACTGAGCGCAATGGCTGACACCAAGGTCTACGTCATCGGCGATCCTCTCGCCGAAATCCCCCAGAAGCCGCCAGGGGCCGCGGGCGCGGCGCCGCTGCGCGATCCGGCCCGGGCCGCATCCTTCTCCCTCTTCCTGTGGGGAGGCGGCCAGCTCTACAACGGCCAGCGGGCGATCGCCGACTGGCTCCTCTTGCTCCAGATCCTCCTCGCCGGGTCGCTGATCGTGGGAGGCATCTACTGGCCCCTCCCGGCTAGCTGGCTCGACCTGCACTTCCGCTTCGACACCACCGCCCCCGCCCTCGTCACCCTCTTCTTCCTGTGGGGGGCGGTCGGCTGGGTCTGGGGAACGTACCATGCCTATCGGGCGGTAGACCGCTGCAGCCGGGAGCCGTTCGCCGGGAAGGAGCGCGAGGGGATGGCGGCCCTCTGCTCCTTCGCCGTGCCGGGCTGGGGCCAGTACCTGAACGGGCAGCCACGGAAAGGGGCCGCCTTTCAAGCCCTGGTCCTGCTGGAAGAGCTCGCCTGGCTCACGCTCCTGGCGGTCCACTCGGGGTTCGAGAGTCTCCAGCGCCCGGAGAACCGCGCGGTGGCCGAGACGGCCCTCCTCTGGGCGGCGGCGGCCCTCCCGCTCCTGGCCTTCGCCCGCGTGCTGAGCGCTTACGACGCCTTCAAAGTGGCCCGCTACCCGGGACTACGGCGCAACCCCTGGCTTCGGATGAAGTTCGCCTGGACCCGCTACCGGACCGGCATGGCCAGTCAGCTCCCGGGCGCGAAGCGGCGGATCCGGGCCCTGGTGCTCATCGTGCTGCTGGTGCTCGCCGACCTCCTCGCCATCTTCTACGGGCCGCGGTCCTTCTACACGGACCAGGCCGCCTGGCTGGCCCGCCACCTTCGGGGCAAAGGGATGGCCCAGGTCCCGGCTCTCCTCGACGCCTTCCGCAACCGCCTCGAGCAGCGCTGACCCCCC
Source organism: Candidatus Methylomirabilota bacterium (assembly GCA_022614955.1). Lineage (GTDB taxonomy): Bacteria > Methylomirabilota > Methylomirabilia > Methylomirabilales > JACPAU01 > JACPAU01. The sequence continues at coordinate 825 of JAKEHP010000089.1, read as the reverse complement.
AAGCACGTACCGCCCACCCCCCCCAGAGGCTTGGAGGGACCGAACCCCTCAGCCGCGACACGAACTCGGGGTTGACCGGGAAGAGGTCGAGGACCGGGCCGATGATTCCGGATCCCGTTAGGGAGCGGGGCGAAACCGGAGGAGGCGCAGGCCGTTGGCCACGACCAGGAGGGTGTTCCCCTCGTGGCCCACGACCCCCACGGGCAGACTGATGATGCCCAGGACGGCAGAGAGGACCAGGGAGACGATGATGACCGCCGAGAGTCCCAGGTTCTGCCAGATGATCCTGCGGGTCTGCTGGCTCAGGGCGAGCGCGTAGGGGAGCTTGGTCAGGTCATCCCCCATGAGGACCACGTCCGCCGTCTCGAGGGCCACATCGGAGCCGGCGGCGCCCATGGCCACCCCCACGCTGGCCCGAGCGAGGGCCGGGGCATCATTTACCCCATCCCCCACCATCGCCACATCCCTGTGCTGCCGTCGCAAGGCCAGCACGACGTCCGCCTTCGCCTCCGGCAGCAGCTCGGCGTGGACCTCCTCCACGCCGGCAGCAGCCGCCACTGCTGCCGCCACCCGCGGGTTGTCCCCCGTGAGCATCACGGTGATGGCGATGCCAAGGCTCTTGAGCTGGCGGATGACGGCGGCAGCCTCGGGCCGGATCTGGTCGGCCACCGCGATGAGCCCACGCGCGGCTCCGTCGGCCACGAAGATGACGGTCTTCCCCCCCACCTGCAACCGCTCCGCGGCCGCCCGGAGAGCGGTCGGGACCGGGATTTCCCGTTCCCCGAGGAACGCCTGGCTCCCTACCGCCACCACCCGTCCGTCCAC
>JAKEHP010000564.1 GCA_022614955.1 Candidatus Methylomirabilota bacterium | reverse complement strand
CGCATCGCTGGAGTCGTTGCGCCGCTTCATAGAGCAGAAGCTCACGTGGGACGAGAGCCAAATTGTGACCCGATAGCCGCGACGCACGGTCAGCGCCACGGGCCGGTGGCCGGAAATCCAGCCACCGGCTCAGTCTGGTGCCCAGCCCCCGCACCTCGTATACCATCGCCGCCCCGATCCGATCGGTCTTGCCGCAGCCCTCACAGGTGTACTCCGCGGTGGTCACCTCGAAGGAGAAGACCTCCCCTAGGGTGCCGGCCGCGGCGTTGCCGTCTAGCCTGCGTTCATCCATAGCCCTCTACCCTCCTGTGGCTCCGAAGCGTTCGGTCTTCACCCGCGCGGCGGCGTGGCCTAGGCCCACCAGCGCGGCCCCCACCGCCTCCACGAGCGGCGTGGGACCGCACACGAAGGCGAACGGGCGCTCATCCGGCGACCAGGCCACCTCCGCCAGCATCTCGGCGTCGATCCGCCTCTGGTAGCCGCTCCAACGCGCCGGCCGGGAGCGGGTCAGGGTGTGGATCACCTCCAGCGCACCGTCCCGTGCCGCGAGGGTCTCCAGTTCCCTGCGGTAGATGATCTCCTCGTAGGAGCGCGAGGAGTAGAGCAGGCGGGTGGGCACGTCACTGCCGACGGCAGCACGGTGACGGAGCATCGCCATCAGCGGCACCACGCCCGAACCTCCGCCGATCAGTAAGAGGGGGCCGCCTGCTCTGGCCTCCCAGGTAAAGTAGCCTCCGATTGGTCCCCTGAACTCCAGTTTATCTCCCACCATCAACACCTCGGTGAGGTAAGGCGACACCTCGCCGTCGTCCAGACGGTCCACCGTAAGCACCAGCCTCTTGTCTTCCGGGGCGGAGGCTATCGAGTAGCTCCTCTGGGCTTGGTAGCCATCTTCGGCAGTAAGCCGCACGTCGACGTGCTGGCCGGCCTTGTGCCCCTCCCATCCGGGCACCTCGAGCACCAGGCTCTTGGTTCTTGGGGTCTCGGGCACTACCTCCACCACGTCCGCGAGGCGCCAGAGAGTCCTGTACCGCTGCACGGTCACCTCGCTAGTCTCCCCAGTAGCGCTGCTCGCGCCAGGGGTCTCCGTAGTTGTGGTAGCCCAAAGACTCCCAGAAACCGGGGCTGTCGTCGGCCGTGAGCCGGAGGCCCCTGACCCACTTGGCGCTCTTCCAGAAGTACAGGTGTGGCACCAGCAGGCGGGCCGGACCGCCGTGGATAGGCTCCAGGGGCTCCCCCTCGTAGGCGTAGGCCACCCACGCCTTGCCGCCCGTAACGTCCTCTAGAGGCAGGTTCGTCGTGTAGTCGCCGTCGCAGAAGGCGGTGACGTACTCGGCCGCCGTCTCCACCCCCTCCAGCAGCGTATCCACGGAGACTCCCTCCCACCTGGTGCCCAGCTTCGACCACTTGGTGACGCAGTGGATGTCCCTGGTGATCTCCTCCGAGGGCAGCCGCTTGAACTCCTCCCACGTCCACCTCTTGGGCTCGTCCACCTCCCCGACGACGGAGAAGTCCCACGCCTCCAGGGGAGTGCGTGGCGTTGGGCCGGCGGAGAGGACCGGGAAGCCGTCCTCCAGGTACTGGCCGGGAGGCAGCTTCGTCTCCTGCCCCCTGCGGCGGCCCCCGAAGCCCCGCGAGATAAACCCTTTGCGCATGTTCCGTCCCTCCTCGCTCGTTCGCGTGCCATCGGGCCCCTGTGAAAGCCCGTTGATCGGTTGGCTCTCCTCCCGTCCTACCGCTCCCGTCGACAACCGACGGGCGTGACGAGGAGAGCCTGGAGAACCTGGGGAGGATGCCGCGTCGGGCCTCTCCGCGACCGCCATGGCGGGTTGCACCCGCATGGCTGGGCTCCTCCGGGTGTGAGCGGTG
>JAKEHP010000563.1 GCA_022614955.1 Candidatus Methylomirabilota bacterium | reverse complement strand
GTACACAGGAACCGTGTAGGCCGCGTGATGGAGCCCCGAAACAATGCGTCGCGAGGGCCGACGTTGTGCTAATGGCGGAAGGCAACACGGGGACGCCGTAGGGCCTGGCGTCCCCGCCTCGCCGGGGTCCGAGAGCGGGGCATGCACGGAGGAGGGTCCTCCAGGAACCTGGGAGGTCCGGGTGTCTCCGCGGAACGAGCGGGGTGGCTCCCCGAGGAACAGCCAGGCGTCGGCGAGGGAGCGTCCCTCCTCACCGACGAGCGAAGCCGGGGCGCACCGCGGTATCGGCCCGCGCGTCGAAGTGGACCGAGAGGGGCATCCGGACGTCGGAGCATCCCATACTACCGATGAAGCGGGGGAACGTGCCCCAGCGGACCCCGCGGAGGGAAGGGGATGTCTGGGCAGGGACTCGGCGGAGGGACAGACGATGGGGGCACCGAACCCCGACACGGTCTCAACGAAACTCCACCGGATAGCGACACTGGCGAGGCAGATTGTCGGAGCCCCGCTCCGGACCCTCGCGCACTACCTTGACATGGATTTCTTGCGGGAAGCCTACCGGCGCACCCGCAAGGACGGGGCTGTCGGCGTCGACCACCAAACGGCAGACGAGTACGCCGGCAACCTGGAGGGGAACCTCCACACCCTGCTGGACCGCGTGAAGTCGGGACGCTACCGAGCGCCGGCGGTCCGACGGGTGCATATCCCGAAAGGGACGAGCCGCACGGAGACCCGCCCGATCGGGATTCCGACCTTCGAGGACAAGGTCCTCCAGCGCGCCGTCAGCATGGTGTTCGAGGCGGTCTACGAGCAGGAGTTTCTCGGCTGCTCGTATGGGTTCCGGCCCGGCCGCTCCGCGCACCAGGCGTTGGAGGATCTCTGGAAGGGGTCCATGGCGATGCAGGGCGGCTGGGTCTTGGAGCTGGACCTCCACCGCTTCTTCGACACCCTCGACCACGGCCAGCTTCGGGCCGTGCTTCGCCAGCGGGTGCAGGACGGTGTCCT
>JAKEHP010000562.1 GCA_022614955.1 Candidatus Methylomirabilota bacterium | reverse complement strand
TCTTTCGCTTGTCGCGGACCAAGGCCACGCTGGCCCTGACCGAGGGGCTCTTCAGCGCCGAGCTGAACGGCCTCATCCTGTACGCGCAGGAGGTGGACGACGAGAAGGGAGAGCTCAAGGGGATCTTCGTGGCCGACGCCCGGGACCCCCGCCACCCCCGGGAGATCCTCGCGGCCCGGGGGCGCCTGCATGGGGAGGGCGCGGCCACCGGGGTGACGCTCGTCCTCGAGGAGGGAACCCTGCACAGCCGGCCGGCGGCCGATCCGGCCCGCTATCGGCTGGTGGCCTTCCGGGGCTACGAGATGCGATTGGACCTCGCCGCCCCCGGAGCGGGGATGGACCGGGAGCGCTCGCCGCGGGAGATGACCCTGACGGAACTCGCGCAGGCCATCCGGGAAGCAGAGGGGAGCGGGCGGAGCGCCGCGGCATTCACCTTCCAGATCCACCAGAAGTTCGCGAACCCGGCGGCGGCCCTCGTCTTCGTCCTCGTGGGGGCACCACTGGGGATCCAGGTCCGCCGGAGCGGGCGGGGGGCGAGCCTCGCTCTGAGCGTCCTGATCGCCCTGGCCTACTATCTCCTCATGGTGGCCGGCGAGGGGCTGGCGACGCAGGGACGGGTGCCGGCAGCGGTGGGGGCCTGGTTGCCCAACGTTGTCATCGGGGGGCTCGGTCTTGCCCTTCTGCTACGCGGCGGGCAGGAGGCCCCCCTCCGCAGCCTCATCCCCCGGCGCAGGAGGGGGCATGCGCACCCTTGACCGCTATCTCCTGCGGGAGGGCTTGAAGGTCCTGGTCCTCGCCCTCACCGTCCTCACCAGCGTGTACATCCTGGTGAGCCTCCTCGATAACGTGGGGCGGTTCCTCCAGGCGGGAGCACGGTTCGGGGACGTGGCGCTCTACCACCTTCTCATCATTCCGAAGAGCCTCCCGTGGGTGACTCCGGTGTCTGTCCTCCTCGCCTGCATCCTCAGCCTGGGGACGCTCAGCCGGCACAACGAGGTCCTGGCCATGCGGATGGGCCACTGGAGCACGCTCAGGATCGCCGCGCCGCTTCTGGTGCTGGCGGTGGCCGTGTGCGGCGGGCTCTGGGCGGTCACGGAGTGGCTCGCCCCCCGGACGACAGCCCTGGCCCTGGACCTCAGTGAGGCCCGCCTCGGGAAGGCCTCCAAGTACCGCCGGACCCGGGAGAACGACATCTGGTACCGGGCGGGGGAGGAGATGCTCCTGCACATCGGCATCCTCCAGGCGCGGGAGGGGATGCTCCGGGAGGTGACGGTCTTCCGCCTCACGCCGGCGTTTGCCCTCGTGGAGCGGGTGGACGCGCCGGTGGCGCGCTGGGAGGGAGGCGGCTGGGTCCTGGAAGAGGCCACGGTCCGGCGGTTCGCGGGCGGGCGCCTGGTGAGGGTCGAGACCGGGGCCCGCTACCCGCTGGCGCTCCGGGAGGGGCCGGCGGACTTCGCCCGGATCGAGAAGGATCCGGCCGAGATGGGGTTCCAGGAGCTGAGACGGCACATCCGGCGGCTGCTCGCCTCCGGGGCGAACGTCCGCCGGGTCCTGGCCGACCTGCACGCCAAGCCGGCGCTGGCCGTGCTGCCGCTGCTCATGGGATTGATCGGGGTGGCCGCGGCGCTGCGGGTCGGCCGCCGCGGCCCCATGGTGAGCCTGGCGGCCTGCATCCTGGTGGCGGGCCTGTACTGGCTGGCCTTCTCGTTCAGCCTCTCCCTGGGGCGCGGGGAGGTCCTGGCCCCCTGGCTCGCCGCCTGGCTCCCGAACGTCGCCTTCGGGACCGCCGGCCTCGCCGCCCTCCTCCGGAGCCGATAGCCGGCAGGCCCGAAAAACCGCCGGGGGCCTCGCGGCCCCCGGTCGCATCCCCGTCGGCCTCCCCCGCTTCCCGTGCTACGTTCCCATCTCCCAGGAGGCCAGGTACTTCTTCTGCTCCGGCGTCAGCCGGTCAATCTTCACCCCCATCGCACGCAGCTTGAGGCGGGCGATCTCCTCGTCAATGACCCGGGGGACCCGGTACACCTTCTTCTCCAGCTTGCCGGCGTTGCGCACGCCGAACTCCGCCGCCAGCGCCTGGTTGGCGAAGGACATGTCCATCACGCTGGCCGGGTGCCCCTCGGCCGCGGCCAGGTTGATGAGGCGGCCCTCCCCCAGCACGTAGAGGCGCCGGCCGTCCTTGAGCGTGAACTCCTCCACGTACTCCCGGACGGCCCGGCGCTTCTTCGCCATCCGCTCCAGCGCCTCCAGGTCAATCTCCACGTTGAAATGGCCCGCGTTGGCCAGGACCGCGCCGTCCCGCATCAGGGCGAAGTGCTCCGCCCGGAGGACGTGGATGTCGCCGGTCACCGTGACGAAGACCTGCCCGACCTTGGCCGCCTCCCGGGAAGGCAGGACGCTGTAGCCGTCCATGA
>JAKEHP010000561.1 GCA_022614955.1 Candidatus Methylomirabilota bacterium | reverse complement strand
GCCGAGCAGGAGCGGGAGATCGCCGATGTCAGGCGCCAGCAGGTCGGGACGGGGGACCGGAGCGAGCGGATCCGGACGTACAACTTTCCCCAGGGCCGGGTGACCGATCACCGCATCGGGCTGACGCTGCATAATCTCCCGGGGGTACTCGACGGTAACCTGGACGAGTTGGCGCAGGCCCTGATGGCCCATCATGAGGCGGAGCGGCTGAAGGCCTCCTCGGCATCATGAGACCCCGGGTGGAGAAGGGAGGGAATCCGCATTCCAAAGGGTCCGTCTGTTGGCGAGATGGTAGTCTGGGCGACGACGCTCCTGGAATCGAGCGGCGTGGAGTCCCCTCGGCTGGATGCCGAGTGTCTCTTGGCGTTCCTCCTCGGCAGGGATCGCCTCCACCTGTATGCGGCCGCTGAAGAACGAATGCCTCCTCCGGTGTTCGAGGTCTACCGGGCCCTCCTCGGCCGGCGGCAGGCCCGTGAGCCGCTCGCGTATCTCACCCGGACGAAGGAGTTCTGGTCCCTCGCTTTCGCGGTGACCCCTGCTGTCCTGATCCCGCGGCCCGAGACCGAGACGCTGGTCGAGACGGCGCTGGCGCGGCTCGGCGAGCTGCAGGCGCCGGTCATTGCGGACATCGGCACCGGCTCCGGAGCCATCGCCGTGGCGGTGGCGAAGGCCCTCCCCCACGGCCGGCTCTATGCGACGGAGATTTCGAGCCGGGCCCTGGACGTCGCCCGAGAAAATGCCGCGAGACACGGGGTCTTCGGACAGATCACGTTCCTGCACGGCGATCTGATGGCGCCGCTCCTTTGCCTGGGCCTCGCCCATCACTGTGACCTCATGGTGAGCAACCCGCCCTACGTTGCCACCAGGGAATTGGCGGGCCTGCCGGCCGAGGTACGCTATGAGCCCCTGGAGGCTCTGGATGGGGGGTCGGACGGCCTCGACGTTCACCGGCGGCTCATCAGTGGGGCCTCGACGTTGCTCCGGCTGGGGGGATGGTTGGCCCTGGAGATGGCGCCGGGACAGGGACCTTCGGTCAGCAGACTTCTGCAGGAGCAGGGTGCTTTCGGCGACATCGAGGTGACACCGGACTTGAGCGGACGCGAACGGGTGATCGTCGCTCGGTGCACGGGTCCTGGGTCGGCGCGGTCAGGGGTGGGGTTCGGTCTGCGTGAGAGGACCGGCCGCACGCATGGGGGATAAGGTGGACCGGTTGGTGATCCACGGGGGAAGGCCTCTCTGCGGCACCGTGACGGTGAGCGGGGCGAAGAATGCCGCGCTGCCCGCCATGGTGGCCGTTCTCCTCACCCCTCAGGAGCTCATCCTGGAAAATGTCCCCTCCCTTGGGGATGTGGCGACGATCAGGAGGCTTCTCGGGTTCATGGGGGTGGAGTCACACGATGTGGGTCCCGGGACGGTGAGTCTCACCTCGCGGGCCGTCGAGCGGTGCGAGGCGCCCTACGATCTGGTGCGGACGATGCGGGCCGCGGTCTTAGTGCTGGGCCCGCTGCTCGCCAGGTTCGGCGAGGCCAGGGTCTCGCTTCCGGGGGGCTGTGCCATCGGCCCGCGGCCCATCAACCTGCATCTCGCCGGGCTCCAGCGGATGGGAGCAGAGATCGATCTGGTGGAGGGCTACGTGGTGGCCAAGGCGCCTCGTCTCACCGGAGCGCACCTTGCCTTCGAGACGGTGACGGTCACGGGGACCGAGAATCTCATGATGGCGGCGACGTTGGCGAAGGGGACGACGGTCCTCGAAAATGCCGCCTCGGAGCCGGAGGTGGTTGACCTGGCCCGCCTCCTCCAAGCAATGGGGGCGCGGATCGAG
>JAKEHP010000088.1 GCA_022614955.1 Candidatus Methylomirabilota bacterium | reverse complement strand
CCATCGGAGACAGGGACCAGGAGCGGGATCTCGCGCAGCGCCTCGCCGAGAGGGGAGCCCGCCAGCCACGGTGGCCGCGGCGGCGGGTCGCGGAGGGCGCGAGCCGGGATGCTGCCGTCGGGGGAACGGAGCGCGAGACGGCAGAAGTGGCGGAACGCCCAGAGGGGAGCTGCGCTGGTCAGGTCTGTCACCGCCGAAACGACGAGGTGGGCGAGGGGATCGCGGAGGGGCTTCGGAAAGCGCATGGGGGCCTTTTTTTGCATTCTAGCCCGATGGCATCGGCTTGCCAAGGCGGGAAAAAATCTCCCTTGCGGACGGCCCCGAGGGCCTTCATAATTGCCGCCACAGCAAAGGGGGGGCTAGGTCCAAATCTTGCAAACATCTGGACGAAGGCGCGCAGGCGAGTCTTTGACGCGTATCCGGCTCTACGAAAGGAGGTCAAGGGTGAGAAAGGGAATGGCGATCCTGATGGCGGCCCTGCTGGCGGGGTTAGTCCTCGCCGGCCCAGCCGTCGCGCAGCAGGTGGACGAGACACCGTACAACGACTACCCGCCCCGGTGGACCGGCTATGTCCTGCACCCGGTGGGGGTCGCCCTCGATCTGGGCCTCGTCAAGCCGATGACCTTCGGGGTCTGCATCATGCCGTGGCTCTTCGGGCTGAGCCCTCAGGAGTGCCCCCTGGAGCAGACGACCCCCTTCGACGACTAGGCTCACCCGACCGTTTCCACTGAGCCCCGGCACCTTGCCGGGGCTTGGCTTTTAGCCTTCAACCTGTTGGGGCGGAACCGGTGTTCGGTGGGGAAATGGTGTGGATAACTCCCCCTGACCCGTTGCACAGGAGGCCGGTGGCAGAGTGCCACAGGCACCAAGTTAGGGAAATTTCTCTTCCCTTCAGCCGTCGCGCACAGACGATTGAGCCAGAAGCGTCAGCTACTTGTACGCTGTCACTCCAAAGCGCGATGCTGGAAGCGGACGATCCGGCGGAGGGGGGATAGCCGTGAGATCCCTGGCTGTGGATAAGATGTGAGCAAGCGGAGCGCGCTAACCCCAGGGAAAATACGGAGGAACCGCATCCCACCGGCTGCATCCCATGAAACGGTACACCCAGGCTGTGGAATCGCCGGAGGAAGGGGGCCCTGAGCTTTAGCTGTCCCAGATCTCGGGATTGATCGCCATGGTGGGGCGCCCGCCCTCCAGGGCCATGAGGACCTGCTCGGCGGCTGTGACTGCCATGCGCCGCATGCTGTCCTCCGTGTGGGCGGCGATGTGGGGTGTGATGAGGACTTGGTCGAGGGGGAGGAGGGGATTATCCGGGCTTGGGGGCTCCGGCTCTGTCACGTCAATGCCGGCCCCGGCAAGGTGCCCGCTCCGGAGCGCCTCGGCCAGCGCCGCATCCTCAATGACCCCGCCCCGGGAGGTGTTCACGAGAATCGCCCCCGGCCTCATCAGGTTGAGCGTCTCCCGATTGATGAGGTGGCGGGTCTCGGGGGTGAGGGGCGCGTGCAGCGTCACGATGTCCGCCGCCCGCAGGAGGACGGAGAGCTCCGCCGGCTCCGCCCCCCGCCGCCGGATCTCCTCAGGCGACAGGACGGGGTCGTAGCCGAGTCGCCGCATCCCGAAGGCGGCCGCCAGTTCCGCCACCCGGATCCCGACCCGCCCCATCCCCACGATCCCCAGGGTCCGCCCGTTGAGCCCCCCGTACAGCTCCCCGCGGAGGGCCTCCCAGACGCCCCCCCGGACCCCGGCGTTCACCGCCACCAGGCGCCTCCCCACCGCCAGGATCAGCAGGAAGGTGTGCTCCGCCACGGCGTCGGTGTTGGCGCCGAGCGTCACGCAGACCGGGATCCGCCGGCGCGTCGCCGCGGCCACATCCACGTTGTCCACCCCGACCCCGTGCCGGGCGATCACCTTCAGGCGGGAGGAGCGCGCCAGCAGGGACTCCGTCACCCGGCCCTTCACCCGGAGGATAAGGCCGTCGGCGTCGGCCAGAGCCGCGGCCAGGCCCGCCTCATCGTGAGCCGCGGCGTAACGGACCGTGGCCGCTCGCTCCAGGAGGGCCACTCCGTCCGGATGGATGGGCTCCGTCAGGCAAACGGTGAAAGGCCCCCTGGTCCTCACGGGCCTCCGGGCGGCGCGAGGAGGGCAGCGGCACGCTCCGCCGCCAGCGCCGCCTCTGCCTCCCCCGCCTCGCGGAGAACGGCGGCCAGGTGCGCGTAGAGCTGGCGGCGGAAAGAAACGTCTGCCTCCGGGGACGCGGCCAGCGCGGTTTCGAGCTCGGCCCGCGCGCCGGCCAAATTCCCCCGCCGCCTCGCCAGCAGGGCCAGCGTGTCCCGGATGTAGGGAGCAAGGCGCGGCTCGCGGGCGAGGGCCTCCCGCGCCAGAACCTCCGCTTCCTCCAGGGCCTTCCCCTGGAGCAGGAGGGTCCAGGCCAGGTTGTTGCGGATGAGCGCGCTGTCCGGGTCGTGGCGGAGGGCCCGGCGGAAGTAGACCTCGGCCTCCTCCGGCCGCCCCTCCGTCACCGCCAGGTTCCCCAGACCGAGGAGGGGCCCGGCCGACTCTCCCGCCGCCAGGGCCGCCTCATACTCAGCCCGGGCCAACTCGATCTTCCCCTGGGCCTCGTAGGCCGCCCCGAGCGCCGTGTGCTCCTCCGGACTCAAGGGGTCCTTGAGAAAGACCAGGCGAGGGAGGGCCCCGCATGCCTCAAGCAGGAGGAGGGCCGCCAGCAGGGCTGCCCGAGGGGGGCTCCACCAGGAGGGCCCAGCGACCCGAGGCCTGCCAGCGCCAACTGAAGTCATCATAGGGAAAGACCCGCTCCCGATGCCGCCCGTCGTGGGCCAGGAACGCGCGCGGCCCGTCGGCGTACCCGACCAGCACGACGTAGTGCCAGGTGGGGACCAGGCGCGAGCCGACGTTCAGCAGGGCGATGACCGGGCGGCCCGCCCGCAGCGCGGCCCGGAGCGCGTCTGCGCTCGCAGGCAGAAGGGTCGCCCGGAAGCCCTGCCGCTCTGCGTACAGGAGGAGGTCCAGGCTGAGAGTCCCCTTGAGGCGGGGCAGGTAAATCGCCTCAGCCACCGCCACAGGGTCGGCCGCAAGCCCCCAGTAGGCAAGGATGCTGGCGAGCGCCGCCGGGCCGCACTGGTACTCCTCCTGCGGGAAAAAGGGGACGGATAGGATGGAGCCGGCATCCGGCGCGGCGGCCACGGCCGCCCGCAGCGCCTCCGCCGAGGGCCCGGCGCAAGCGGTCAAGAGGAGAAGCCCCGCCGCCACGGGCAAATGCTTCATTTGGTCACGAGGATCTTGGTGTCCGTCAGTTTCAGGATCACGATAATGATCAGGACGACGAGGAGGATGCCAATCGCTATCCCGAGCCCATTCCCGCCCGCCTGCAAGCCGTCAATGCGGCTGGCCACCGCGTGAATCTGGTCATCCGTCATCTCGGGGAGGCGGGCCTGGATCTCCTCCGGGGAGAGGCCCACGTCGGATAAGCGCTGGCGGACCACCTTCCGCTCCAGAAAGGCCTGGATGGCCGTGAGTCCGGCGGCGCGGTCGGGGGCAGCCAGCGCCAGATGCGTCGGTGCGGGCGCCGCCTCCGCAGGGACGGGGACAGCCGCGAGTCCCCCCATCCATACCGCCAGGACCCAGACGAGGCAGCGCCACGGGGAGAATCGAACGAGCCCAGAGCGGATACTGGCCATCGGTTGTCTCCTATGGACAAGAGAGAAGCATGAAGCCCAGGAGCGGAATGCCCCTGCATGGCGGCGGTATCTTATCGGAAGCCACCAGAGGGGGCAAGACTTAGACGAGGGCGAGGAGATCGGGAAGATGCTGGATGGTATGGTCCGGTTGCGGATCGGCGCGCCCGAGGGTGATCCCCTCCCGGTTGACCCAGACGCAGGGCATCCCCACGCCCCGCGCGCCGGCAACGTCAATGCTGAGGCTGTCCCCGACGAAGAGGCCCGCGGCCGGGGCGATCCGGAGCGCACGACAGGCCAGGTGGAAGATCTCAGGGTAGGGCTTGCGGAAGCCCACGTCCGCCGAAATGAGCGTGACCTCGAAGGCCCCGTCGAAGCCGTGGTGCGTAAGCAGCGCCCGGGCCGTGGCGCCGTGATCGAAGTTGCTGACCAGGCCGAGGCGGTAGCGCCCCCCCAGGGTGCGGACTACCTCCCGCCGCTCCGGCGGGCAGGCGGTGGCCGCCGCCAGCGTCCCCATGTGGGCCTCCAGCGCCGCCCCCAGGACCGAAGCCGTCGCATCCGTGTCCGGGAGCCCCAGACGCGCGAAGCAGCGGGCAAACCGCTCCGCCGCCGTCACCTCGATCCCCTCCCGTTCCCTGCGCTCGTTCACCTCCCGGAGGCTCTCCACGAAGGCCTCGTAGAATGCCTCCAGGGAGATGGCGGGGTAAGCCTGTCGGATTACGGCGTGGGCGGCCCCGCTGGAGGTCCGGATCTCCTTCCCTGCCACCGTGACCAGGGGGAGGCGGTCGCGCTCGAAGTCCACCAGCGTATCGAAGAGATCGAACAGAACGGCGGCGGGCCGGGCGCTCACCGGGGGGCCCCTCCGGGCTCT
>JAKEHP010000560.1 GCA_022614955.1 Candidatus Methylomirabilota bacterium | reverse complement strand
TCGGCGAGCCGGATGATATCCGCCGGCTCCCGATGCCAACGGATCTCCGGGCGCCGCCGGACCGTGCCCAGTCCTGTACAGGGGGCATCGACCAGAACCCGATCTGCCCATTTCCGGAAATGCCCCGCCGCCTCGCGGGCGTCTCCTCCCACTGGATGCACGATGGTCGTGCCGAGGCGCCGCACCCCATCCTGCAGGCGTCGGAGCGCCCGGGGACTCAGATCGAGGGCTGCCACCTCGCCCCGGTTCTCCATCAGCATGGCCGCCAGCGTCGCCTTGCCACCACCTCCCGCGCAGACGTCGAGCACCCGCTCTCCCGGTTGCGGATCCAAGAGCTGCACGACCAGCGCTGCCGCCTCATCCATTACCCAGAACAACCCCCCGTTCCTCCTCCCGCTGGCGAGCAGAGTCCCCGCATCCCGGACCCGATACACGTTCGGCACCCAGGGACTTGCCCTCCACTCCGCCCCCGCTTTGGTGAGAAGGTGCTCGAGCTCCGCCACACTTCCCCGTAGCGGATTCCACCCGATTGAGACAGGCGGAGTCCGATTGTTGGCCTCCATGAGATCTCGCGCCTCCTCCCCCAACTGTTTCAGCCATCGCTCCACCAGCCAGGCGGGGTGGGAATGCCGGACCGCGCATGCCAGGACCGGGTCCTCGGGCAGCTCTTCTTCTTTGAGCGGACCGCGTCGCACCAAGGCCCGCAGAATGGCGTTGACGAAGGGCGCCGTCCCGCGCCGGGCCAGCCGCACCGTCTCGTGGACCGCCGCGTAGCCCGGGATCTTGCTCAGATACAAGAGCTGATAGGCCCCGAGCCTCAGGAGATTCCTCACGTCGAGATCAACCGCCTCAAGCGGCCGGTCAATGACGCGTGACAGAAGATAGTCCATTGTCCCGCGATGCCGCAGGACCCCATAGGTGAGCTCCGTCGCCAGACCCCGGTCGCGAGGTGCCAGCCTCTGCCGCCTGAGCCGGGTGTCCAAGAGGACATTCGCGTACGCCTTATCCCGCTCGACCCGGACGAGAATCTCCAAGGCGAGGCGTCGCGGATTCCTCCCGGGTGGAGGCAAAACCACTCCCCACCTCCGCGCGATAGCCACGGCAAAATTCCTCGGCCGTCATGACCCGTCTCCCCTCCGGCTGCAGCTGGGTGAGAAGAAGAGTCCCCTGGCCCGTCGCCACCTCGACACCCATCCCCTTGCGCACTCCGACGATGGTGCCCACACGCGTTGGATGGTCGCCGGGTAGCGGCTGT
>JAKEHP010000559.1 GCA_022614955.1 Candidatus Methylomirabilota bacterium | reverse complement strand
CCAGGCGTCCCCTCTCCGACGGCTGGCTCACTGCGGGTGAAGCTCACCCGCACCTTCGGCCCCTAGCTCCCGGAGGACTCTCCATGCGACGCGCGACACTTCTTGCCCTGGCGGTGCTGGCCGCGGTTCCCCCCGCCCTGGCCCAGGCACCCGCCTCCCAGACCCCGGCGGAGTATCAGCTCCGGATGCTGGAGCATCAGCGCAAGCTGCTGCTCGCGATGGCGGACTCGATGCCCGAGCGGCTCTACCGCGACCGGGCCACACCGGAGCAGCGGGATTTCGCCCAGCAGATCCACCATGCCGCCGTCTCGGCGGCCTTCATCGCCTCCACCACGATGAAGGCCCCCAAGCTCGCGCTGCCCGATACCGCGGCGGCCTTCGTCGGCCGAGCCGGCCTCCGCGGCTTCGTGACCGCCGCGTACGACTACTGCGGGGCGCTCCTCCGGGGCCAGGACGCCGCCGCCCGGGCCGAGACTGTGGACCTGTTCGGTCAGGGCATGCCGAGGTGGCAGGTCTGGGACGAAATCCACACCCACACCGTGTGGACCGCGGGTCAGGCCGTGGCCAACTTCCGCAAGCACGGCATGGCACCCCCAGCCTTCACCTTCTTCTAGTCGGGGAGCTCTCGCGCCTCCAGGAGCATCGCCGCCAGCCTGGCGTCCGCGCACCCGCCATTCTCCCCTTGCTCGTCGAGCACCCGGTGGCTCTGGGGGAGCGGGGGTAACCGCCGCTCAGCGCTCGCCGCGAACCCGGATCTCGAGCCGCCTCCCCTCCCGCCGATAGTTGCCTCGGTGATCTCCCCGAGGGAGTTGAACGGAATCCCCAGGAGCCCGAAGGTCCGGGCGGCGAAGGGAAGCGCCGAGGCGCCCGCGCACACCGGCCGGGGGGTGAGCGGGGCGAAGCGCCGCACCAGGCCCTGGAGCATCGGATGGGGCGGGTCGAGGCAGACGACCGACCGCCGTTCGCCGACTAGCGCAATGGTGGCGCGCCCGGTTCCCGCGGTCAGCTCCAGGATCGGGCCCGACCAGGAGTCCCGCACCAGCGCCAGAAGCCGAGGTCGCGAGTATCGGTGACGTACGCGTCATAGAGATCGACGATGCCGGCGTAGTCGTTCATGGCGAGTGGGGAGCCATCCGCCGCATGTCCGCCAGGAGCGCCGCCGGCGACACCGCTTCGCCGAGGAACTCCTCGATGACCTGGCGGGTGGGGCGCGCCAACCCGAACCGGAAGAGTCGTGGTGCCACCCATCCGTACCACCCGGGATCGCCCTCGAGGAATGGCCCGTGCAGCTCCCGGGTTCGGGCCCGGATAGCGGCGATGAGAATGGCTCCAGCCGCATAGTTCATCATGTAGCCCGGCGAGTCCACTAGCTGCCCCCGCATCGCCCACCAGGACCACTCCGGATGCGGCCGGATGCGGAGGAAGTCTCCGGTGAGCGCGGTCCAGACCGCGTTGGGATCCGCCGCCGGGTCCCGCTGCATCCGCAGCTCGAAGAGCGCCCAGGCCACGTCCATG
>JAKEHP010000558.1 GCA_022614955.1 Candidatus Methylomirabilota bacterium | reverse complement strand
TTCGGACTCTCGTCGAGCGGAGGCCCGTAATAGCCCCCCGTGCCACCCACTTGGTGGCAGGCCTGACAGCCATACCGCTCGAAGAACAGCCGCCGGCCACGCTCCGCCCGCTCGGGCGGGACCCCTTCCGGGAAGATCTCGCCAGGGATCCCGTCGTCGAGGAAGACGTTCTCCATGTAGTCGGCCAGGAACGCCGCCTCCTCCGGGGGCAGCCACAGGGGGATCATCCGGTCGGTGAGAATGGGCCGGATGGTAGTGGGCAGGAGCAGGTAGCTTTCGAGCCAGGATCGCCTTACCTTGCTCCCCTCGGCGGTCAGCGGCGCCGTCGAGATGTCTCCTCCGACTTCCCGCACCTGGTGGCAGGAGAGGCAGCGATACTGGCGCACCAGCTCCCCGAACCGGCCCGCGGGAGCGTAGTCGGCCCGGACGGCTTCCACCTGGTACTCCTCGGGGATGGGCTCAGGTGTCACGGAGAGCAGGGCCGTGACCAGGGCCTGGATCTCGACCGGGGAGAAGCCGAAGGCCGGCATCTTGAGTCCCTCGCGGAAGCTCCGAGGCTGGGCGACCTTGGCGGCAAGCCAAGCCGGCAAGGTGCGAGGGAGATCCTCCCGGGCTCCGAAGTCGAGAAGCTCCACCGGCTTGGCGCCGATGCCCGCCAAGTCGGGACCCGTCTTGGCACCGCTGCGCTGTCCCGCGATGCGGTGGCAGCCTCCGCAGCCGTACCCGACATAGAGCTTCTCTCCCTCCTCCACCAGGCTCAGGAGAGGGCGATAGGCCGGGCCGGGCGGCGGGAGCGACGGATCCACGAGCTCGTCCGTCAGGTACTGAGTCAAGTCCAAGAGGTCCTGCCGGCTGAAGGCGTAACGGGGCATGGCAGTTGTGGGTTGGAAGGAGTGGGGGTCGCCGAGGAAGGCGAAGAGCCAGTGCCGGTCGACTTTGGAGCCGATGCCAGCGAGCTCCGGCGCGCTGCCGTTGCCCCGGCCGTCCACCGTGTGGCAGGAGATGCACCGGGACTCGCGGAACAGCTTCTGACCGCGCGCGGAGTCACCCGTCGGCAGCGCCCCCTCGCCCGTGGGCGCCTGAGGGGGCTGAGCCCAGAGGTAGGCCACTAAGGCGTCGATCTCGCTCGCGCCGAGCCCGAAGTT
>JAKEHP010000557.1 GCA_022614955.1 Candidatus Methylomirabilota bacterium | reverse complement strand
GAACCCGGTTGTCGCGGTGCCGGTGCGGCCCAGCGACTCCCCCAGCTCGTTGTGGTCGGGGTGGTACGCCAGCGGGATATAGGTGAGGAACCCGCCGGTCTCGTCCTGGAGCGACCGCAGCATACCGAGATGGGCGATGCGGTCCGCGGCGGTCTCCACGTGGCCGTAGAGCATGGTGCAGTTGGTGGGAATTCCCAGCTGGTGGGCGACCCGGTGGACCCGGAGCCACTCCTCGCCGGTGAGCTTCCGCTCGGCGATGGTGGCGCGCACCGCGGTGCTGAACACCTCCGCCCCGCCGCCGGGGAGGCTGGTGAGCCCCGCCTCCTTCAGCGCCAGCAGCACCTCGCGCTCGGAGATCCGCTCGACCCGGGCGAGGTGGGCGATCTCCACCGCGGTGAGCGCCTTGATATCCACCTGCGGGTGCCGCTCCCTGAGCCCGCGGATCATGTCGGTGTAATAGCTCAGCCGGAGCTTGGGGTGCAGTCCGCCCACGATATGGAACTCCCGGGTGGGCATGCCCCGGGCCTGCTCCGCCTCGTGGAACACCTCGGCGAGGCTGCGGGTGTAGGCGCCATCCTCCTTGGGCATCCGGGCGAAGGAGCAGAACACGCAGGTGTTCCGCAGCACGCAGACGTTGGTGGGGTTGATGTGCTGGTTGGCGGAGAAGAAGACCCGGTCACCGTTCCGCCGGGCGTTGGCGAAGTCCGCCAGCGTGCCCAGCCCGAGCAGGTCGGAGGTCCCGAAGAGCGCCGTGCCGTCCTCCGGCGTCAGCCGAACGCCGGCTTCGACCTTCTCGGCGATCGGATGCAGCGCGGGGTCGCGCAGGCGGGCTCGGTCGATCGGGCCGGGCATCGTATCTCCTTGGAAGACAGGCAGTAACCTTCCCAATTTAGCGCCTCACCCCCGGCGAAGCGAAGGGCCACGGCTCAGGCCCGCTGGACCTCCGCGATCCACGCGGCGAGGAAGGGATCCTCCAGACGGTAGCGGGTCTGCCCGGGCTCCTCCTCCTCCCGGATCACCCCTCGCGCATCGAGCGCCTGGAGGGCGCGCTGCATGCTCGAGGCGGCCAGCCCGTGCGCCTGGAGCGATTCGCGGGCGAGCAGCTCCCTGCCACCCCGCTCGATCACCGCCTTGAGGCCCTTCTTCTGCGAGCGGGTGAGGCTCTGCCAGAGCTGCATGTAGGCGGGGTTCTCCTGCTGGACGATGTGCACCAGGGTCTGGTCCACCAGCTCCCTGGTGAGCTGCCGGTGCGGCGCCACCCGGAGAGCCTCCCAACAGGCATTGGCCAGCCGCTGGACG
>JAKEHP010000556.1 GCA_022614955.1 Candidatus Methylomirabilota bacterium | reverse complement strand
TTCCCCCGGCCATGGATGAGGCGGACCTCCAGAAAACCCCGTGCTGCCGCTTCCCGCAGGTACTCCTCCACCACCGAGGGGATGTCGCGGGGATGGAAGGGATGGAGGTCCAGGACCTCCTCGATGGGGACGGGGACAGGGGAGTCCATCTCTTGGTCGGGATTGGCCGGCATCAGGGCTCCGGCGGCCGCCGGCCAGCGAAGCCCGACGCCTGCTCGTAGGCATGGCCCACCCGCAGGACCGTGGCTTCATCGAAGGCCCGCCCCGCGATCTGGAACCCGATCGGGAGCCCTCCCGCGGTGAACCCGCAGGGGACGTTGAGGGCCGGCGTCCCGGTGAGATTGAACGGGCGGGTGAGACGGGTGAGGGCTGCAGTCATGTTCTCGGTCTGCGTCGGCCAGTGAACGGTTGACTCGTCCAGCCGGGGGGCCGCGACGGCCATCGTCGGGGTGAGCAGGACATCGCAGTTCTGAAAGACCGCGTCGAGGCTCTCGATGAACTTCCGCCGCAGCCGCTGGGCCCGGAGGTAGTCCGCGGCCAGGATCGTCGCGCCCTGGGCCAGGCGCTGCCGGACGTCCGGGCCGTAGTCCTCGGGCCGCTCCTTCAGCCACCGCTCGTGGACGCTGAAGGCCTCCGCCCCCATGATCAGGAAGGAGAGGGCCTTCGCCTCGGTGGCCATCGGCCAGTGGACCTCGCGGACCGAGGCGCCGAGACCCGCCAGCAGGGCAATCGCCTTCCGCACTACCTCCGCCACCTCCAGGTCCACGTCCTCCCAGAAGAACTCCTTGGGGACCCCGAGTCGGATGCCCTTCACGCCCGCCCGGAGCGTCTTGGAGAAGTTGGGGACCGGTTCCCGGCTCGAGCCGGGGTCGGCGGGGTCGAAGCCGGCAAGCGCTTGCAGCGCGGCCGCGGCGTCGGCGACGGTCCGGGTGAGGGGTCCGGCGTGGTCCTGCGACCAGGAGAGGGAGAAGATTCCCGCCCGGCTGATGCGCCCGTAGGTCGGCTTGAGCCCGACTATGCCGCAGAGGGCCGCCGGGATCCGGACAGAGCCGCCGCTGTCGGTGCCGATGGACAGGTAGGAGCAGCCCGTGGCGACGGCCACGGCCGAGCCGCCGCTCGACCCGCCGGTCATCCGCTCGGGGTCCCAGGGGTTGCGGGCCGGGCCGTAGTGCGGGTTCAGGTTGGTCGGTCCGTAGGCGAACTCGTGCAGGTGCGTCTTGCCGATCAGAAT
>JAKEHP010000555.1 GCA_022614955.1 Candidatus Methylomirabilota bacterium | reverse complement strand
TAGAGCAATGGGCTAATGCGAGAACGCAATCCGGAAAAGAAAGTTTGTCCTGATGTCAAACATCGCTGACACTCTCACCCCTTGAGCTGTGGGATCGTGGTGTACTCGGAGAACGCCCGCAACGCCTCGAACGGGGTCCGGCCCCCGAGGCTGTCGTGGGGCCGCCAATGGTTGTACTGCCACAACCAGCGGCGGTAGGCCCGCTCGAGCGCAGCCCGGGTGCGATACGGCGGCCGGCGGTAGAACTCCTGTTCATCGGTCTGGTGGCTCCGCTCGACCCGGCCATTGAGCCGCGGGGTCCGGGGTGGGATCAGCCGATGGGTGGCCCCGAAGTGGGCACACATTGCCGTGAACGGGTGCGTCCTCAGCGGGCGGTCCAAGGGGGTCCGGGTCGCCGCCGTGTACCAGTGGGTGAAGACGGCATCATTGTCGGTCTGGACCACCCGGACGGGGAAAGGGAAGGTGCTCAGGCAGTATTGGGCGAAGGCTTTCGCGGCGTGCACGGCGAGCTCCTCGTGGAACTGCACCACCCGGAGCCTGGTGCAGCAGTCGATGGCGGTGTACTGGTACAGTTGCCGCCCCTCCACCGGGTACGGGACCCACTTGATGTCGACCTGGACGCAGTCCCCCGGCCGGGGGACCACAAAATGCCCCCGGTACCGGCGACGGGCGCGGCGCCGCCGCAGCAGCCCGGCCCGCCGCAACACCCGGTAGATCCCGCCGGGGCTGGGGACGTCACGCACTCCGGGCTGGCGCTTGAGCAGCCACCAGAGGCGCCGCGGGCCCAGGTGAGTGCGCTTCCGGAGCTGGCAGATCCGGCGGGTGAGGGCCTTGCCGATCCGCCGGGGACTGTGGTGCGGCCGGCGCGAGCGATCGAGGAGGGCGTGCTTCTGCCCTTTCGCGGCCTGGAGCCGCCGGCGCCACTTGTAGAAGGTCTGGCGGGAGATCCCGAGCCGTCGGCAGGCCAGGGTGACGTCGCCGAGCCGCTCCGCCTCCTGGAACCACATCCACCGTTGACGGATGCGCTGCTCTGGGGGAAGATGCCCGTGAGACATGGTTGTGCCTCCTCTGCCGTTGGGTGGATTGGCGTTCCCCAACTTTAGCAGACAGGGTGTCAGCCATGTCTCTTATCTCTTTAGCTGTGCGATCCCCGTTCCTTGACAACACGGTCCCCGTACCGTAGCATTAAATGATTTAGACCCTTGTAACCATCGGGGGCGCATGATGCCGAGATTGAGCGGAGCGGAGGTCCGGGAGGCCTTCCTCACCTATTT
>JAKEHP010000087.1 GCA_022614955.1 Candidatus Methylomirabilota bacterium | reverse complement strand
GGCCGAGAACCTCCGGCTGCAGGAGGAGGGGGCGGTGCTCCGCGAGGAGGTCCGCCGCCTGGCGGAGGCCGGCCTGGAGAACTCCCGGCTCCTGCGGCTGCTGGACCTGCCCGCGGGCCGCGAGTTTGACCTGGTGGCCGCGCAGGTCATCGCCAAGGACACGACCAACTGGTTCAAGACCATCATGATCAACAAGGGCTCGGAGGCAGGGGTGCAGCGCAGTCTGCCGGTTATCGCCACGGAGGGGCTCGTGGGCCGGGTCGTGGAGGTGATGCCGTGGACCGCCAAGGTTCAGCTCCTCACCGACCCGGTCTCCTCCGTGGGGGCGCTGCTGCAGGAGCAGCGCGTGACGGGCCTGGTGACCGGCGACCGGGGGCAGACGGCTACCGTGAAGTACCTCCCCCTCATGGCCGAGGTGCGCGTGGGGGACGTGGTCCTCACTTCGGGGATGGGCGGGGTCTTCCCCAAGGGGATCCTGGTCGGGACCGTGACCGCAATCCACCGGAAGAGTGGCGCACTCTTCCAGGAGGCGGCGATCCAGCCGAGCGTGGACTTCGGCCGCCTGGAGGAGGTTCTCGTCGTCACGGGGCAGCGGGGACCAGGACCGCCGGGGGGTCCGGGTGGGCCCGGGGTGGTGCGGCAATGACCCGCTTCCTGCTGGGTCTCCTCGTGGTGACGCTACTGCAGACGACCCTCGCCCACGGCCTGGGGGTGGCCGGGGTCCGCCCAGATCTCTATCTGCTTTTCCTCTTCTTCCTCTCCTTCCGCGCCCGACCGGAGGCGGCGACAGGAATGGGGTTCCTGCTGGGCCTCTACCAGGACGCCTTCTCGGGTGCCCCCTTTGGCCTTCACGCCTTCACGCTGAGCGCCGTGGGCTTTGCCCTCTCCCGGGTGGCGGAAGGGATGGACGTGAGCGGCCTCCTCCCCCGGCTGGTCCTCCTGGCCGGGAGCGGGCTCGCCGTCGGAGCCCTCAGCCACCTGCTCCTCCACTTCTTCCGCCTGGGCCCACCCGTGAGCGCCCTCCTCACCGTGGTCCTCCCCACGGCGTTGTACACGGCCCTGCTCGGGGTGGTGGTCCTGAGCGCCCGCCAGTTCAAGGCCCGCCTGGAGGTCCGGCTGTGACCACCTGGCACACCCTGAACCCGGCGCCGGGCATCCAGCGCCGGGTAGGCCGGCTCATCCTCGTGGCCACCGCGGCCGTCGTGGTCCTGGTCCTGCGCCTGTGGCATCTTCAAGTGCTGGAGGGGGACCGATACCTGGCCATGGCTCGGCACAACCGCCTCCGACTCAGGCCGGTGGATGCCCCCCGGGGGATCCTCTTCGATCGCTACGGGCAGATCCTGGTGGACAACCGGCCCTCCTTCGACGTGTACCTGGTTCCGGAGGACGTGACCGACCCGGAGAGGACGGCCGAGCGCCTCGGGCACCTCCTGGGGATGCCGGCGGAGCAGGTGGCCGAGAAGCTGGCGGCTGGGCGGAGCCGCCCATTTACGCCGCTCCTGCTGAAGGCCGGGGTGCCCCAGCAGGCCATGGTGGCACTCGAGGAGCGGAAGCTGGACCTCCCGGGGGTGAGCCTGCGGATCCACCCGGTCCGGGCCTACCCGGCCGGGAGCCTGGCGGCCCACCTCCTGGGCTATGTGAGCGAGGTGAACCAGGCCCAACTGGCCCGGGAGGAGTTCCGGGACTTCGCCCCCGGCGAGCCCTTCGGCCAGGCCGGCGTGGAGCGCCGCTTCGACGCGTTCATCCGGGGGATCGACGGCGGCGAGCAAATCGAGGTGGACGCCCTGGGGCGCATCACGCGCCTCGTGGAGCGGATGGAGCCCCAGTCAGGGTTCAACCTGGTCCTGACGATTGACCGGCGGCTTCAGGATATGGCCGAGAAGGCCTTCGCGGGCAAGAGCGGGGCCGTCGTGGCGATGGATCCGCGGACCGGGGAGATCCTGGCTTGGGTGAGCAACCCGGCCTACGACCCCGGCCTCTTTACCCAGCGGATCTCGAGGGAGGAGTGGGGGACCCTCGCCGGCGATCCACGCCACCCGCTCCAGAACCGGCCCCTTCAGGGCCAGTACCCGCCTGGGTCCATCTTCAAGCTCATCGTGGCCGCCGCGGCCCTGGAGAGCGGGGCCATCACCCCCTCCACCCTCCTGGACTGCCCCGGCTCATTCGCCCTGGGCAACTTTACTTTCGACAACTGGAAGCGGGAAGGGCGCGGGATGATAGACCTGCGCCGGGCCATCGCGGAATCCTGCAACACCTACTTCTACCAGGTGGCCCTCAAGACCGGGATCGAGCCGATCGTGGAGATGGCCCGGGAGTTCGGGCTAGGACAAGCGGTGGGTCTGGGACTTGGGGACGAGGGCCGGGGACTGGTCCCGACGCCGGCCTGGAAGCAGCAGGTGACCGGGGAGCCCTGGTACCCCGGGAACACCGTCATTACGGCCATCGGCCAGGGGATGGTCCTGGCGACGCCGCTGCAGGTCCTCACGATGGTGTCGGCCATCGCCAACGGAGGGACCCTCTACAAGCCCTGGGTCGTCAAGCGGGTAGAGTCCTGGCAGGGGGGAGAGGTCGAGGAGTACGGCCCCGAAATCCTCCGCCGTGTCCGGGTGAGCCCCGAGACCCTCCGGGTGATCCGCGACGGGATGTGGGGGGTCGTGAACGACGAGCAGGGAACGGGACAGCGATCCCGGGTTCCCTGGATCGAGGTAGCGGGCAAGACCGCGACGGCCCAGGTGGTCCGGAAGCAGTCGGGCCAGGACCGGCGGGGCCTGAAGGACCACGGGTGGTTCGTCGCCTACGCCCCCGCCCACAGTCCAGAGATCGCCCTGGTCGTCATCGCCGAAAACGCGGGGTTCGGGAGCGCCGCGGCCGCACCGGTGGCCCGGGCCATCCTGGAGGCGGCCTTCCCCCTCCCCACGGTGGATGTCCCCCGGGGGCAGCGGCCGCCCGCGCCGCCTCCCAGGCCGCCCGCCGCGGCCCTGCCCCGCCCGGAGCCGCTCATCGCGGACTAGCCCATGCCACTGGATCGCCGCCTTATCCAGAACTTCGAATGGCGCATCATCCTCGCCGCCTTCCTACTCGCGGGGCTGGGGATCCTCTCCATCTACACCGCCACCGCCACCGCCAGCCTTTCGCTCAAGCAGCACCTCTACCTGCGCCAGGCCACCTGGTTCGTGGTGGGGGCGATGCTCCTCCTGGCGGTGGTGACGATCAACTACCGGACGACCGGGCGGTTCGCGTACCTCTTCTACGGGCTCGCGATCTTCTCGCTTCTCCTGGTTCCCTTCTTCGGTCGGGTGGGACTCGGGGCCCAGCGCTGGATCAAGCTCGGCTTCCTCGCCTTTCAGCCCTCCGAGGTCGCCAAGGTCGCCCTAGTCCTCTGCCTGGCCCGCTATTTCGAGGACCGGAAGGAGCGCGTCACCGCCCCCCGCACCATGGGCGGGGCTGCTCTGCTGACGCTGGTGCCGGCGCTCCTGGTCGTCCGCCAGCCGGACCTGGGGACGGCCCTCATCCTGCTGGCGGTGGGGGTGAGCCTGATGCTCCTGGTCGGGGTGCGCCTGCGGGTCCTGGTCCCGGTGGGCGTGGGCCTCCTCGCGCTGGCGCCCATCGTCTGGACATTCCTGAAGGCGTACCAGAAGCGGCGGCTCCTGGTCTTCCTGAATCCCAACCTGGATCCGTTGGGGGCCGGGTATCACGTGGCCCAGTCCAAGATCGCCGTGGGCTCGGGCGAGCTGCTGGGGAAGGGGTTCATGGCGGCCAGTCAGAGCCAGCTCAACTTCCTCCCGGAGAACCATACCGACTTCATCTTCGCTGTGCTCGCCGAGCAGTGGGGGTTCCTGGGGTCGCTGGCCGTCCTGGTCCTCTTCTACTTCCTCATCATCAGGGGGCTCGAGATCAGCATGGAGGCGAAGGACCTCTTCGGGAGCCTGATGGCCTTCGGCATCACCACCATGATCGGCCTCCAGGCCCTGCTGAACATCGGGATGGTGTTGGGCGTCATGCCGGTGGTGGGCATCCCCCTGCCGCTCGTCTCCTACGGCGGCTCCTCGATGGTCATGACCCTGACCGCCATCGGCCTCCTGGTCAACGTCCGCATGCGCCGCTTTATGTACTGAGTGGGTCTCGTCTCCTCTCGGCGGGGCGTGGCGGCCTCGGGCTTCTCGGTAATCACTCTGCTCTGCTCCTACCGGGGATCGGGCATCGGGGGCTGTGGCGCCTTGCGTCAGCGAGGCGCTTCGGCTCCGGGAAAGAATCGGCTTTCGGGTGCTCGGGGAGACCTGGTCCGGGGTCGCCGCGGAAGGGACGTGTTCGACCTGGGTGGCCAGGGGCCCGGCAGGGGAATTTCGGTGGCTGAAAACGCTCGCAAAGCTCATTACGAAAATGACTTGACAGCCTGTCCACATGTGGGTAACTTCGCCCGCACCTCCCGAGTTTCGTATTCGCTATCCCTAAGTATCCCAAGCGCCGTGGGGGATTCCGGGTCCCGGGAGCAGCCGTGAAGCCCCCCGGCGAGTAAGGTATCGCCCGGAGGGCCCGTATCCCCGGTTGGTCATGCCTTCTCTATCCCAGCAAGGAGAGAGGGCGACTCTGCATCCGTGGGGGGAGACCCTCAGGGGATCGAGCCCTGCGTTCGATGGATGGAGCCTGACCCGCTTCCCCCAGGGGAGCGGGCAGGGGAAGTGTTTACCCACGAGAGGGGGAGACGTCACATTCGACGGGGGAGAGCTATGACGATCACACCGAGCTCAGGCGCAGACCGGGACAGCGGAAACTTTGCCTTGATCGAGGCCCTCAGGAGGTGGGGGCTTACGTTCTATTCGGGTGTCAACGGCGGTGGCGTGATCCATGTCACCAAACACCTTGAGCCCTTCACCGATCTCTCGCAAGCAACCGACGGGATTCCGCGGATGCTGACGATGAGTGAATATGTCTCCGGTTTTATGCCGGTGGGGTATTATCTGGCGTCTGGCCGCATCGCCGCTTCCATCACCACCACCGGCGCCGCGACAAAACTGGGTTCAAGCGGGATCACAGAGGCGAAGCTTCACAACATTCCCGCGGTGTACATTATCGCCCTCAATTCCACGCTCTCTATCGGCTTGGCCCCCCTGCAGGATGTCTCCGAGTACGGCATGAATGTCGTCCCCCAGCTTCAGGCGGAGTTGGGGGACGGGTGCTTTGTCATTGACAACATCAATAACCTCGAAGGCCAACTCCGGAGAGCCCAGGAGGTGCTGAGCGAGTCCCGGCCAGTGGCTTTTGCCTTCCATCCGGATGTCCTGTCCAAGTCCGTGGAGCCGGATGCGCCGAAGGTGGAGCCGGCGAGACACGTCAACAAGAGGGACATCGAGGAGTTCCTCGAGAAGTTCCCGCGGATGGCCGCGAAGCGGCGGGTCATCATCTACGTCGGGGAGGAAGCGGCGCGCTGCGAGAAGATCCAGAGCCTGACCACCCAACTCTCGGAGCTCCTCCAGGCGCCGACCGTCTGGTCCGTGAATGGGGCGAATGCCGTCTCCCCGGAGAATCGGTATGGGTACGGCTACATTCTGTTTGGGGGGAATGATCGCGCCTTTGAGCTGTGGACGAAAATGAACCAGGAGGACATCCTGATCACCCTCGGCTTCGATGCCGGCGAGTACTCCATGAACCTCGGGAAGATCCCCGCTCGATTCGTCTGGCATTTCACCGGCTTGAAGGAACCGTACGGGCACAAGAACGGGGAATTCAAGCACCGGGTCGCCAGGGAGTACCAGCAGGTCAGGGGGGACATTGGCCTCGCCCTGTCGGAGCTGATCCCGAGGCTGCGGGCGGTGGGGCCCGGAGAGAGACCGGCGGTGGAGGCTCCGCGCAGCTTGAATACGCGGGAGATCTCCCGGGAGGTCAAGCCGGGCTGTGTGGACTTCGTCGCCTTCTATGAGCAGATCCACAAGCACTGGCAGCGGAACAGCATCGGGTTCGATGATGTCTGCGTGTCGTACAAAGACCGCCAGTATGTTGCCCAGCGTCCGCATCCCTGCATTCGCTTCTACACGATGCACCACGGCTCGGCGATGGGCGGGGCCTTTGGCCTCGGGGTCGGGGCGAAGATCGCCGACCCGAGTCTGCACACCTTTGTCTTCTCGGGGGACGGATGCTGGCGCCTGTTCGGGGGAGCCCTCGCGGATGCGGCAAATCTCGATCTGCGGCTATTCATCATCAACAATGGAACCTACGGGATCGTGGACAAGGGCCTCGAGATTGTCATCCCCGATTTCGACAAGAGGCTATATCACTCGAAGCTGCCCGCGATTGACTTTGTGGGCGCGGCGAAGGCGCACGGTTGGGACGGGTTTCGGCTGAAACCGGACCTGAGCAACCTGAAAGAGATCATGGACGCCTGCTATACGCCGGCGGGGCAGTCCATCTTGGTTGACGTGCCGGTGGATACGGACCAGGTCGTCGGGTTGAATCCGAGACTGCTGAACCTCACGGTGAAAACGTACCTGTAGGCAGGGCGGGGGGCAGGACGCCGCACATGGCCAGGAATCTGTTGCGGGTGGGGGCGGCCCAGGTCGCCCCCGTTTTCTTCGACAGGGCAGGGACCCTGAAGAAGACCTGCGAGTGGATCGCGAAGGCCGGGGAGAAGCAGCTCGATCTGGTGGTCTTCCCCGAGACCTACTTCGCCGCCTATCCCTACTGGCGGGGGGCGGTTTCGGTCCGCCGCTCGACCGAGCTCATCGTCCGGATGCAGGACTGCGCCATCCGGATCCCCGGGGAGGAGACGGAGGTCCTCTGCGAGGAGGCCCGCCGGGCCCACGTCAACTGCGTCATCGGCTGCAACGAGCTGGACGATCGGCCCGGCAGCCTCACCCTCTACAATACTCTCCTCTTCATCGGGCGGGACGGCCGGCTCTTGGGCCGCCATCGGAAGCTCATGCCCACCCACTCGGAGCGGGTCTACTGGGGCATGGGGGACGCGAGCGACATCCGGGTCTTCCCCATGGACATCGGCGTCGTGGGAGGGCTCATCTGCTACGAGCACCACATGACCCTGCTCCGGGCCGCCATGGCAATCAAGGGGGAAGAAATCCACTGCGCCGTCTGGCCCGGCTGGTGGAGCATGGATCGGCACCTCGGGGGGAAGCGCGCGGGGCCGGGCTCGCGGGAGTGCGATATCGAGCCGGCCATCCGGGAGTACGCCATCGAGAACTCGGTCTTCGTCGTCTCCTCCTCCTGGTACCTGCCGCCGGACGCCATCCCCGCTGACCTGAAGGATATCCTGCAGTATAACCTGGCCGTGGGCGGCTCCTGCATCGTGAACCCGTCGGGCCTCTTCGTGCGGGAGCCGGTCTTCGGGCAGGAGACGCTGGTGGAGGCGACGATTGACCTGGAGGAGCGGCGGCTGGCCAAGGCCTACTTTGACGCGGTCGGGCACTATGCGCGCTGGGACCTCCTCTCCCTGAATATCCGGGAGGAGGCCTGGACCCCGACTGGGCCGCGCCGCCTCCCTCCCACCCACCCTGCCAAGCCCCCGTCCGATGCCCTCCTGGAGGAGCTGGCCAACCGGCACGAGCTGGACCTCCCGCGCCTCAAGGCCTTCCTGGTGGACCTGCGCCGCTCCCTTCCCGAGGGCTAGCCGCCCGTTTTGCCCTTGACGGCTCTTCCTGCGCTGGGTAGTGTACGTTCCCAGGCGCGGCAGAGCGACGCCCTCATCCGCCCGGATGGGGGTTTTTCTTCTGGCGCCGGGTGGGCCCCGATGCCGACCGACTACAAGACCACGCTGAACCTGCCCGAGACATCGTTCCCCATGCGGGCCAACCTCCCGGTCCGGGAGCCCCAGATCCTGGCCGAGTGGGAGCAGCGCGGCCTCTACAAGAGGCTCCGGGAGCGCCGCCGCGGCCGGCCCCTCTGGATCCTCCACGACGGCCCCCCCTACGCCAACGGCCACATCCACATGGGCCACGCCCTCAACAAGATCTTGAAGGACATCGTGGTGAAGTCCAAGACCATGGCCGGCTATAACGCCGTCTACGTCCCGGGCTGGGACTGCCACGGCCTCCCCATCGAGCACCAGGTGGACAAGGAGCTGGGGGCGCGGGCCAGGGCCGTGGGGGTGGCGGAGAAGCGGCGCCTCTGCCGGGCGTACGCCGACAAGTTCATCGACATCCAGCGGGGGGAGTTCAAGCGCCTCGGGGTTCTGGGAGACTGGGAGCACCCCTACACCACCATGTCCTACGACTACGAGGCGACCATCGTCCGGGAGCTGGGGCGCTTCGTCGGCGCCGGGGGCGTCTACAAGGGCCTGAAGCCGGTCCACTGGTGCGCGACCTGTATCACGGCCCTCGCCGAGGCGGAGGTGGAATATGAGGATCACCGCTCCCCTTCGATCTCCGTCAAGTTTCCCGTCAAGGATGCCAAGGGGAGGTTCCCACTCGATCCGCAGCGCGGGACGCATTTCGTCATCTGGACCACGACCCCGTGGACGCTGCCCGGGAATCGGGCCATCACGCTTCACCCCAGGTTTGTGTACCGCCTCGTGAAGACGCCTGCGGGCGATCTCATCCTGGCCCAGGATCTGATCGGCCGTTGCATGCAGGAATTTGGGTTTGGGCAGGGCGAATACGAGGTCACGCCGGGAGCGTGGTCTGGGGAAGAGCTGGAGGGGGTCATCTGCCAGCATCCGTGGATCGAGCGGGACGTGCCGATCGTCCTGGGTGACTACGTGACGCTTGATCAGGGGACGGGCGTGGTCCACACGGCTCCGGGTCACGGCGCCGAGGACTACGGAACCGGCATCAAATACGGCTTGCCCATTGACAATCCGGTGGATGACCAGGGGCGGTTCGTGTCCGATGTTCCGCTCTTTGGTGGACTGAGTGTCTGGGATGCCAATCCCAAGATCATCGCGGAACTGAAGCGACGCGACAGACTCCTCGCCGCCCGGGAGATCCGGCATACCTACCCCCACTGCTGGCGCTGCAAGAACCCGACCCTCTTTCGCGCGACCGAGCAGTGGTTCATCTCCATGGAGGTGGGCGGCCTGCGCGGCAAGGCCCTGGAAGCCATCCGCCAGGTGAAGTGGATCCCCCCCTGGGGCGAGGAGCGGATCACCAACATGGTCGCCCACCGGACCGACTGGTGCATCTCCCGCCAGCGGGCCTGGGGGGTCCCGATCACCGTCTTCTACTGCACGGCCTGCCGGCACGTTCTCGCGGAGCAGGCGCTGATCAACCGGGTGGCCGAAGCCGTGGCGCGGGAGGGGGCCGATGTCTGGTTTGACCGACCGGCGGAAACCTTCCTGCCACCCGGGACCACCTGTCCGAAGTGCGGCGGGGCCGCCTTTGAGAAGGAGGACGACATCCTGGATGTCTGGTTCGACTCCGGGGTGAGCCAGGCGGCCATCCTCGAGACGCGCCCGGACCTGCGCTGGCCCGCGGAGATGTACCTGGAGGGGAGCGACCAGCACCGGGGGTGGTTCCACTCCTCCCTCCTGACGGCCGTGGGGACCCGGGGACGCGCCCCTTACCGGGAGGTGCTCACCCACGGCTTCGTAGTGGACGGCGAGGGGCGGAAGATGTCCAAGTCCCTCGGGAACGTGATCGCGCCCCAGGAGATCATGGAGAAGTATGGGGCCGAGATCCTCCGCCTCTGGGTGGCGGCCGAGGATTACCGGGACGACCTCCGGCTCTCGGACGAGATACTGAGCCGCCTGGCCGAGGGGTACCGGCGGATCCGGAACACCTGCCGCTACCTCCTGGGGAACCTGAAGGACTTCGCCCCCCGGACCGACCTGCTGCCGGTCTCGGAGCTGCAAGAGATTGACCGGTTCATCCTCCACCGGCTGGCCCGCCTCACGGAACGGCTGCTCAAGGCCTACGAGCGCTACGAGTTCCATGTCTTCTACCACAGCCTCCACAACTTCTGTGCCGTGGACCTCTCGGCCTTCTACCTGGATGTCCTGAAGGACCGGCTCTACACCTCGGGGAGGACCTCCCGGGCGCGGCGTGCCGCCCAGACCGCCCTGTACCACCTCCTCACGGGCCTCGTCCGGCTCATGGCCCCGGTCCTCTCCTTCACGGCGGAGGAGGTCTGGGCCGCCCTCCCGAAGGCCGGGGGCGAGGCGGAGTCGGTCCACCTGGAGGCCTTCCCGGCGGTGGAGGGGGCATGGCTGGACGACGCCCTGGGGGAGCGGTGGGAGCGGCTCCTCGGCGTGCGCGACCAGGCGCTGAAGGCCCTGGAGGAGGTCCGGCAGGCCAAGACCATCGGTAACTCGCTGGAGGCCCACGTGGACCTGCACGCCGGGACCACCCTCCTGTCCCTCCTGCGCCCGTGCGCGGCGGACCTCCCCACTCTCTTCATCGTCTCCTCGGTGACGCTGCACGCGGACGACGAAGTGCCTGAGGACACCCTCACCGTCCGGGTAAGCCGCGCCCGGGGCCTGAAGTGCGAGCGCTGTTGGACCTACCGGGAGACAGTGGGGAAAGACCCCGAGCACCCCACCCTCTGCGATCGGTGCGTCACGGTCCTGGCGGGGCGGCCCTGAGGAAGGTAGCCTCCTTGTGTGGTTCTACGGGCTCGCCGGCGCCGTCGTCATCCTGGACCAGGCCACGAAGCTTCTCGTCCAGCGGGCGTTCCGCCTGGGGGAGAGCCTCCCGGTCCTCACCGGCTTCTTCAACCTCACCTACGTTCTGAACCCGGGTGCCGCCTTCGGCCTGCTGGCGGGGGCGGCGGCCGCCTTCCGCGGGCCCTTCTTCATCGCCGTCTCGGTCCTGGCCATCGCGGTGATCTGCTACTACCACGCCCGATACGCCCGGGGGCGCCCGCTCCCCAGCGTCGGGCTCGCGCTGATCCTGGGGGGGGCCGTGGGGAATCTAATCGATCGCCTCCGGGTCGGGATGGTGATTGACTTCCTGGACTTCTACCTGGGGGTGTACCACTGGCCCGCCTTCAACGTGGCCGACAGCGGGATCACGGTCGGGGTGGGTCTCCTCTTCCTGGAGGTGATGCGGGAGCGGCGGGGTGATGGGCGTGAGGCAGCCGGCGGGCCGCGCGGGGGATGAGGTCCGGACGTTCCGGGTGCCGGCGGACGCCGCAGGCGAGCGGCTGGACCGGTTCCTAGCGGCATCGAGCGGCCTCACACGCGCCCGCATCCAGGCGCTGATCGCCGGCGGACAGGTCCGCGTGGGCGGGGCCCCCCGGAAGGCCAGCGCGCTCCTCCGGGGTGGGGAGCAGATTATCCTCACGCTCCCCCCACCCGAGCCAAGCGACCTCAGCCCGGAGCCGATCCCCCTGGACGTCCTCTACGAGGACGCCGATTTGCTTATCATCAACAAGCCGGCGGGACTCGTGACGCACCCGGCCGCCGGGCGCCGAACCGGGACGGTCGTGAACGCACTTCTGTACCACTGTCCCGATCTGCGCGGGATCGGGGGGGTGGAGCGGCCCGGCCTGGTTCACCGCCTGGACAAGGACACCTCCGGCTGCATCGTGGTGGCGAAGACCGAGGCTGCCCATAAAGGGCTGAGCCGCCAGTTCAGTGCCCGGCAGGTCCGCAAGACCTACCTGGCTCTCGTCCGGGGGAGCCTGCGGGAACGGAGCGGGCGAATCACGGTCCCCATCGGCCGGGACCGCAGGGACCGGAAGAAGATGGGGGTCCGGACGGCGCGGGGCCGGGAGGCGGCCACGGCCTTCCGGGTTGTGCGGGAGCTGCCCGGGGCCACGCTCCTCGAGGTCACCCTGGAGACCGGCCGAACGCATCAGATCCGGGTCCACCTCGCGCACCTGGGGCACCCGGTGGTCGGGGATGCGCTCTACGGCGGGCGCCGGGAGCAGCGGGCGCGCAAGGGGGGTGAGGGGCCGGTGGCGGCGCGGCAGCTTCTCCACGCCTGGCGTATCGCCTTCACCCATCCCCGGACCGGGGCCGCCGTGGCCGTCGAGGCTCCCCCGCCGGCCGACCTCCGGCCCTACCTGGAGAGCCTGTAGGGGAAGCGGGATGGGCGGGATTCACCGGGGGCTTTTCCTGCGGGGGGTGGGACCGGCGGCCGTGGGCGAGGTGCTGGTCTCTGCTCTGGCGCCGGGCGGGTGGGTGGCCGCCGAGGAGGTCCCTCCCTATGACTTCGTCACGGTGGACGTTACCGGGGAGCAGTACCGGCGCTTCTTCCTGGGACCGGCCCTCGAGGGGTGGGTGGGTCTGTACGACCAGGATCACCCGGGGACGGAGGGGCTGGGCGCCGCCCTGAGTCGGGCCCTGGCCTGCGCGGCCTGCTACCTCTGGAGCCACCACGGGGACTTCTGGGGCTACACCGCCTTCCTGGACGGGGGGGTGCTCGATGCGTTCTCTTCCTGCCTGACTTCCGTGCCGGATTTTGCCCCCGCCCCGCTCGAGGAGGCGACCCGCCTCTGGGGGCGCCCGGCTGCCCTGGCACCCCTCCTGCCGGACCCGGGCCTGGCTGATGCCCTCGAGGCATGTCTCCGGGAGTCCATCTACCCCCCTGCCCTCTTGGGGGGCCGTCGGGTGGTGCTCCAGGAGCCCCCCCTGGACCTCGAGGGAGCTGCTGTGGCCGCTCGCATCCGGGCCTGGGAGGGGTCGGTGGCTGCGCGGCAGGAGGAGACGGATTTCCTCGTGGTCCGGACACCCGGTGGGGCGGACTTCACAACCAAGCCGGTGCGCCTCGACCCGGCCGTCCTCACCCGTCTCCTGAGCGACCCGGCCTCCGGGCCTCCCGCGGGGGAGGTGGCCCCCTTTGCCCGGCTACTTGGGCTGCCGAATGCTGAGACGTCGTACGAGTACCTGGCGCGGGGCCTCTGGGACGGCGTCCGTGGGCGGGAGGGGTTCCGGCACCTCTGCTTCCGCCATCGCCGGCCGGAGGAGGGCGGGGGATGAGCGCACGACGGACCGAGGGCTTTGGGGCGCTCAAGGCCGCGCGGCGGGCCGCACGCGAGCGGGGACCCTGGGTGGCCTACCTGGCCTGCCCGGAGGAGCCGGTCCGGATCCCCCTGGCGCCGACCCTGCTGGCCGCCCTCGACCCCCGGGCCCACCGGAAGCCAAACGGGGACCCTCTCTTCTGGGACTTCTTCGTCCAGACTCCCAGGGGCTACTGCCTGGAGGTCCTGAAGCAGGGGGCAGCCGAGGGGCCGGTCCGGCCGGTCTTCTGGGCGTGCATCAGGCCCGAGGGGGCGGTCGAGCTGGCCCGACCCGTGGGCTCGCGCATCTTCACGCCCGGCCGCCTCGCCCTCGGGAGCCACGGGGTGGCCCTGGAGGCGATGGGGCTCTTCAGTTTCTGCGGCTGGCTGTACCGACAGGTGGGCTACGAGGGGGCGGTGCGGGCCGGTCTCACGGCGGACCGGGTGGCGGGCCTCCTGCTGGATCCCCATCCGGACGGTGAAGTCGGGGAGGCCACCATCCCGACCGACGCCCCGGCCCGCGAGGCGTCCTGCGGCATCCCCGAGCTGGCCGCGGGTGGGCTCGCCGTGGTGTGCGCGTTCCTGGATGGTCTCTACCGGGAAGCTGCGGGTGTGCCCTGCCCCCACTTCCTGGCGGGGGGGAGCCTCAGGCAGGCGGGAAGGGGGGCTCCTCGAGCAGGAGGGTGACGGTCGTGCCCCCGGCGGTCCCACCGCCGGGCCGGCTAGCGGTGATGAGCTCCTCCACCACGGCGAGGGCTTCAGGGGAGGGGTTGAGGAACTCCAGGCCGGTCCGGTATATGACGACCGAAGCCGCGCCGCGGGTCTCTCGCCGGTTGAGGGCCGAGCGGACCACCCGGCAGGTGAGCTGGATCTCCCCCGTGCCGTGGGGAAGGAAGAGCTGGGACATGCTCCCCGGCCGGACCATGGAGGTGTGTTCGACGAGGGCGCCCCCCAGGCTGAGGTTCACCAGGGTCGCCTCGTAGGAGGCGACGATCTTCCCCTCGACCTTCCCCATGACGGCGAAGCGGGGAAACCGTCGCTTGATGGAATACTGTTCCTCCATTACGCCCTCCCTCCGTCTCCGACCGGCGATACGATACCCCCAGATGGTCAGTGGGTCAAAGGGTTTTTGGTTCGGCGCGCGCGTTGACCCCCCGGGGGCCGGGTGCTAGCATCGCGTCGGATTTCCCGCGACGGGGAGGCGGGATGCGGGGCTGGTGGCGGAGTATCCGGCGGGATCTGGACGCCCTGGTCGGGATGAAGGCGGTCGGCGAGAGCGAGCACCGACTTACCCTGGCCTCCGGCGGGATGCTGGGCACGGCCGCGTTCTTCGGCGCGACGGTCTGGACGCTCGGCTTCTTCCTCTGGTTCCGGCAGCAGCTCCTGGCGGGGCACTTGCTCCTCTGGATGCTGGGTCTAGCGGGGCTGGGGGCCGGGGTCCTGCTCCTGCGGCTGGCGGGGGAGACCAGCATCGTCTCCATTGACCGGCGCTCCCGGACCGTCACCCTGGATCGTCGCTACCTCTACCTCCTTCCCTCCCGCCAGGTCATCCCCTTTGACCGGATCGCGCAGGTCCTGATTCGCCCGGCTCGCCGGCTCTGCGCCGTCCGGACGGTGGACGGCCGGGAGGAGCCCCTCTGTCGGCTGCGGGAGGGAGAGGAGCGACCCCTGGCCCTACGCCTCCGGGCGTTCCTGGGGAAGCCGATCCTCCTGCAATGTCCCTCGGGACGGGAGGAGGCGTGGGAGGAGCTGATCGCTTGAGGGGTGCCCGCCCCGTCGCTCCGCCGCCCCATCCGCGCCAGGGAGTCCATCCCCCCTACACGGCCTTTGCCCGCATCTATAACCGCTGGTGTGCCGAGCTGGACCCGGGCCGCTGGGGGCGGTACAACGTGGCGCTGGCCCGCCGCCACGGGTTCGTCGGGGGGCGCGTCCTGGACCTGGGGTGCGGGACCGGCCTCAGCACGCGCCCCTGGGCCCGCATAGCCGAGGCGGTGACCGGCGTGGACCGCTCGACCAGCATGCTCCGTCTGGCCCGCCACTTGGGCGGCCGCCCGTCCAACGTTCGATACCTGAAGGCGGATATCACCGCTCCCGGGCTGTTACGCGGAGAGACCTTCGGGGTCGTCCTGGCCAACTTCGACGTCGTCAATTACCAGACCCGGGAGCGGAGCCTCCTGCGCCTCTTCCGAAACGCCCGCCGGCTCCTCACGCCGGCAGGCTGCTTCCTCTTCGACGCGGTGACGGAGCACGCCTACCGCCGGCTCCTGAACGGCGTCCCCGTCTTCCAGCGCCTGCCGGGGGGGGCCGTTCTGCTGGAGGGGCGCTACCGGAAGCGCCCCGGCCTATGGCATGGCGAGATCACCCTCCTGCTGGCAGAGCGGGATGGACACTACCGGGCGGCCGTGGAGCGGCATGACCAGCGCTACTACAGCCCCGCCCGCCTCCGCACCTTGCTCCGGGCGGCCGGCTTCGCGCTCTGCCACTTCTACGCTACCCCCACCTTCCGACCCCCGGGGCCGCGGGCCGAGCGCGTGACCGTGGTGGCTCGTCCCTAGGCCCGGCCTGCCTCGCGGAGGTGGTGGAGGACGGCCGCCCCCACCTCCGCCGTGCGCGCCTGTCCCCCCAGATCGGCGGGCAGGGCCTTCCCCTCCGCCAGGACGGCCATCGCCGCCCGCCGGATCCGGCGCGCCCCGCGTCGCTCCCCGAGGAAGTCTAGCATCATCTCCGCCGCCAGAATGGCGGCCAGCGGGTTGGCTATTCCCTGCCCGGCGATGTCCGGCGCGGATCCGTGGACCGGCTCGAACATGGAGGGGAGGGCCCGGCTGGGGTTGATGTTGGCGCTGGGGGCCAGCCCCAGGCTGCCCACGATGGCGGCGGCGATGTCCGTCAGGATGTCGCCGAACTGGTTCGAGGCAACCACCACGTCGAACCGCTCCGGCGCCCGGACAAAGTTCATGCAGGCCGCATCCGCCAGCATGGACTCGGCCTGTACGTCGGGGAACTCCCGGGCCACGGCCCAGAAGACCTCGTCCCAGAAGACCATGCTGTACTGCTGGACGTTGGACTTGGTGACGGAGGTGAGGCGCCGGCGCTTGCGGCGCCCGGCGAGGGCGAAGGCGTAGCGGATGATCCGCTCGGTCCCCGCCCGGGTGAAGATGGAGGTCTGGACGGCTACCTCCTTCGGTGTCCCCCGGTACAGCCGCCCCCCGGTCCCGGCGTACTCCCCCTCCGTGTTCTCCCGGACGACGATGAAGTCAATCGCCCCTGGAGCCTGCCCCGCCAGGGGGGAGCGGACCCCTGGGAGGAGGAGGGCGGGCCGGACGCAGGCGTACTGGTCCAGACCCTTCCGGAGGTTCAGCAGGGCGTGCTGGGCGATGGTGTCGGGGACATTCGCCGGGTCCCCGATGGCCCCCAGGTAGATGGCGTCGAAGCGGGCCAGAACCTCCAGGCAGTCCGCCGGCATCACCTCCCCGTGCTTCCGATACCAGTCGCAGCCCCAGGCGAACCGGGTGAGGCGGAGGCGGAGATGCGGCTCCAGGCGCTCGAGCGCCCGGAGTACTTTTGCCCCCTCCGCGATGACCTCCTTCCCGATCCCATCCCCCGGGATCACCGCAATCCGATGCGTCGCCATGGGCCCCTCGTGTCGGAGAGTGAAGATCAGGGACGCGCTCGCCGCTCCAGGCGGACCCGCAGAGTATAGACCAGGTACCCGAGCGCCAGGAACAGGGAAAGGGTCAGGAGGAAGGCCCGCGTCTCCGCGAGGGCGAGCCCGCCCAGCCCGGTGAGGCACGCGGCCATCAGGAGGTAGCCGGCAGCCCGCATGGTGCAGCCGAGACGTCCGCCCCCGGGGCCCGCGGGCCAGTCGCTGAAGAAGATCAGGGCGCCGAGGCTGTCGACGAGCAGGAACTGGCCGAAGGGCATCCGCGCGGCACCGGCCAAGGGGGTCAGGAACGCCCGGACTCCCATGACGAACCGCCCGAAGACTACGGTCGCCCGTCCATGCC